>DASTGV010000505.1:0-3340 GCA_035718765.1 Nocardioidaceae bacterium | reverse complement strand
GGCGGTCGTCCCGGCATGCCCCGCCCCAACCCGGCGATGATGCCGAAGTCCCCGGCCGCGTTCGGCTCGGGACCCGGCGCCCGCCCGCAGGGCGGTGCTCCCGGTCGTGGTGGTGCTCCCGGTCGTGGCGGTGCGCCCGGCCGTGGTGGCCCCGGCGCCGGTCGCGGTGGCGCGCCCGGTGGCCGCGGCGGTGCGCCCGGTCGCGGTGGTGCGCCCGGTGGCGCTCCCGGTGGTGGCGGCGGCTTCGCCGGCCGTCCGGGTGGCGGTGGCCGCCCCGGTGGCGGTCGTCCCGGCCAGCGCGGGCAGACCCAGGGCGCGTTCGGCCGTCCCGGCGGTCCCTCGCGTCGTGGTCGCAAGTCGAAGCGCGCGCGTCGTCAGGAGTTCGAGCAGATGCAGGCGCCGACGATCGGTGGCGTGCGCGTCCGCAAGGGCGACGGCGAGACCGTCCGGCTGGCGCGCGGCTCCTCGCTGACCGACTTCGCCGAGAAGATCGGCGTCGATGCGGCGTCGCTCGTGCAGATGCTGTTCAGCCTCGGTGAGATGGTGACCGCGACCGAGTCCGTCAACGACGAGACGCTCGAGCTGCTCGGTGAGGAGCTCAACTACGTCATCCAGGTCGTCTCGCCCGAGGACGAGGACCGCGAGCTGCTGGAGTCCTTCGACCTCGAGTTCGGTGAGGACGAGGGGACCGAGGAGGACCTGGTCGCCCGTCCGCCGGTCGTGACCGTGATGGGTCACGTCGACCACGGAAAGACCAAGCTCCTCGACGCGCTGCGCAACGCCAACGTCGTCGCCAAGGAGGCCGGTGGCATCACGCAGCACATCGGTGCCTACCAGGTGGCCACGGAGGTCGACGGCGAGGACCGCCGGATCACCTTCATCGACACCCCGGGTCACGAGGCGTTCACCGCCATGCGTGCCCGTGGTGCGCAGGCGACCGACATCGCGGTGCTGGTGGTGGCCGCCGACGACGGCGTCATGCCGCAGACGGTGGAGGCGCTCAACCACGCCAAGGCGGCCGACGTGCCGATCGTGGTCGCGGTCAACAAGATCGACAAGCCGGACGCCGACCCGACCAAGGTCCGCGGCCAGCTGACCGAGTACGGCCTGGTCCCCGAGGAGTACGGCGGCGACACGATGTTCGTCGACGTCTCCGCGAAGTCCGGGCTGAACCTCGACAAGCTGCTCGAGGCGATCGTGCTGACCGCCGACGCGTCCCTGGACCTCCGGGCCAACCCGGACCAGGACGCCCAGGGCCTCATCGTCGAGGCGCACCTCGACCGGGGCCGTGGTCCGGTGGCGACCGTGCTCATCCAGCGCGGCACGCTGCGGGTCGGCGACTCGATCGTGGCCGGTCCGGCCTACGGCCGGGTCCGGGCGATGCTCGACGAGTACGGCGAGAACATCGACGAGGCGGACCCGTCGCGTCCGGCGATGGTGCTCGGTCTGACCGCCGTCCCCGGCGCGGGCCAGAACCTCATCGTGGTCGAGGACGACCGGGTCGCACGGCAGATCGCCGAGCGGCGCGAGTCGCGTGAGCGTGCGGCCATGCAGGCCAAGCGCCGCGTCCGTCGTACCCTCGAGGACTTCATGGCCTCGATGGAGAAGGGCCAGAGCCAGGAGCTCAACCTGATCCTGAAGGGCGACGTGTCCGGCTCGGTCGAGGCGCTCGAGGACTCCCTCGCCAAGATCGACGTCGGCGACGAGGTCAACCTGCGGGTCATCGACCGCGGTGTCGGTGCGATCACCGAGACCAACGTCGACCTGGCGGCCGCGTCCGACGCGATCATCATCGGCTTCAACGTCCGCCCGCAGGGCAAGGCGACGGAGATGGCCGACAAGGAAGGCGTCGAGATCCGCTACTACTCGGTGATCTACCAGGCCATCGAGGAGATCGAGGCGGCGCTCAAGGGCATGCTCAAGCCGGAGTTCGAGGAGGTCACGCTCGGCCAGGCCGAGATCCGCGAGATCTTCCGCTCCAGCAAGGTCGGCAACATCGCCGGCTGCATGGTCACGAGCGGTGTCATCCGTCGCAACGCCAAGGCGCGGCTCATCCGCGACGGCAACGTGGCGGCCGACAACCTCGACCTGTCGTCGCTGCGCCGGGAGAAGGACGACGTGACCGAGGTCCGCGAGGGCTTCGAGTGCGGTCTGACGCTCCGCGGCTTCAACGACATCAAGCAGGGCGACGTCGTGGAGTGCTTCGAGATGCGGGAGATCCCGCGGGCGTAGCCCGTGCGGATGTGTGGGTGAGGCGTCGCGTTCTGCGGCGAAGCGTCAGCGGAGCCACAGAACGCGACGCCTCACCCACCCCGTGTGTCCGGCAACCATTCGCGCCAAGTCAGCGTTCAGGAGCAGCAGTGGCAAACCCCAGGGTCCGCAAGGTGGCGGACCGGATCCAGGTCGTCGTGGCGGAGATGCTGGAGCGGCGGATCAAGGACCCGCGGCTCGGGTTCGTGACGGTGACCGACGTCCGGGTCAGCGGTGACACGCAGCAGGCGTCGGTGTTCTACACCGTGCTCGGCGAGGTCGACCAGGTCGCGGCGTCCGCGGCGGCGCTCGAGTCGGCCAGGGGCCTGATCCGCTCCGAGGTGGCCAAGCAGCTCGGCATGCGGCACGCGCCGACGCTGGAGTTCATCCACGACGCGCTGCCGGACACCGCCCGGCACCTCGACGAGCTGCTCGCCCGGGCCCGGGAGTCCGACGCCGCGGTCGCCGCGGCCTCGGCGGGCGCGACGTACGCCGGGGACGCGGACCCGTACCGCAAGCCCAACGAGCCCGCCGACGACGAGACCGGCGAGACCGACGGGTGACCGTGCGGCCGGGCCTGGTCGTCGTCGACAAGCCGTCGGGGATGACCTCGCACGACGTCGTCGCCCGGGTCCGCCGGCTGGCCGGCACCCGCAAGGTCGGCCACGCCGGCACGCTCGACCCGATGGCGACCGGCGTGCTGCTGGTCGGCGTGGACCGCGCCACCCGGCTGCTGGGCCACCTGACCCTGACCGAGAAGGTGTACGACGCCACGATCCGTCTCGGCGCGGCCACCACCACCGACGACGCGGAGGGCGAGACCGTCTCCACGGCGTCGGTGGCACACCTCACCGAGGACGACGTCCGCTCGGCCGCCGGGGCCTTCGTCGGTGAGATCGAGCAGCAGCCGTCGGCGGTCTCCGCCGTGAAGGTCGACGGCAAGCGCGCCTACGCGCGGGTGCGGGCCGGGGAGCAGGTCGACCTGCCGTCCAGGCGGGTCACCGTGCACGAGCTGGTCGTCGGCGAGGTGAGCACCGGTGAGGACCACGTCGACCTCGACGTGTCGCTGCGCTGCAGCAGCGGCACCTAC
>DASTGV010000504.1:0-2101 GCA_035718765.1 Nocardioidaceae bacterium | reverse complement strand
TGATCACGTCGAGGTTGTGCTCGATCACCAGCACCGTGTTGCCCGCGTCGACCAATCGGCCGAGCACCAGCAGCAGCTTGCGGATGTCCTCGAAGTGCAAGCCGGTCGTGGGTTCGTCGAGCACGTAGACCGTGCGGCCGGTGGATCGCTTCTGCAGCTCGGCGGAGAGCTTGACGCGCTGCGCCTCTCCCCCGGACAGCGTCGGTGCGGGCTGGCCGAGCCGGACGTAGCCCAGCCCCACGTCGACGAGCGTGCGCATGTGCCGCGCGATCGCCGGGATGGCCGCGAAGAACTCCACGGCCTCCTCGATCGGCATGTCGAGCACCTCGGCGATCGTCTTGCCCTTGTAGTGCACCTCGAGCGTCTCGCGGTTGTAGCGCGCGCCGTGGCACACCTCGCACGGGACGTAGACGTCCGGCAGGAAGTTCATCTCGATCTTGATCGTGCCGTCGCCCGCGCACGCCTCGCAGCGGCCGCCCTTGACGTTGAACGAGAACCGGCCCTGCTGGTAGCCCCGCACCTTGGCCTCCGCGGTGGACGCGAAGAGCTTGCGGATGTGGTCGAAGACGCCGGTGTACGTCGCCGGGTTGCTGCGCGGCGTGCGCCCGATCGGCGACTGGTCGACGTGGATCACCTTGTCGACGTGGTCGAGCCCCTCGATCCGCCGGTGCCGTCCGGGGACGGTGCGGGCGTTGTAGATCTGCTTGGCCAGCGACGTGTAGAGGATGTCGTTGACCAGCGTGGACTTGCCCGACCCGGACACCCCGGTGACCGCGCAGAAGACGCCCAGCGGGAACTTCACGTCGATGTCGCGCAGGTTGTGCTCCTTGGCCCCGCGCACCACCAGCTCGCGGCCCGGCGTACGCGGCCGGCGCACCTCGGGGACCGGGATCTTCTTGCGCCCGGAGAGGTACATCCCGGTCGCGGAGTCGTGGTGCTCGAGCAGGTCGTCGACCGTGCCGGACACCACCACCTGGCCGCCGTGCTCGCCGGCGCCCGGCCCGATGTCCACGACCCAGTCGGCGACCCGGATGGTGTCCTCGTCGTGCTCGACGACGATGAGCGTGTTGCCGAGGTCCTTGAGCCGGACGAGGGTGTCGATCAGCCGGTGGTTGTCGCGCTGGTGCAGGCCGATGGACGGCTCGTCGAGGACGTAGAGCACGCCCACCAGGCCGGCGCCGATCTGGGTGGCCAGCCGGATCCGCTGCGCCTCGCCGCCGGACAGCGAGCCGGACGGCCGGTCCAGCGAGAGGTAGTCGAGGCCCACGTCGAGGAGGAAGTTCAGCCGCTCCTGGATCTCCTTGAGCACCCGCTCGGCGATCTGCTTCTCGCGCGGCGAGAGCTCCAGGGTGCGCAGGAACTCGGCGGTCTCGTTGATCGGGAGCGCGCACACCTCCGCGATGTTCTTGCCGCCCATGGTCACCGCCATCGAGACCGGCTTGAGCCGGCTGCCCCGGCACACCGGGCACGGCACCTCGCGCATGAAGCCCTCGAAGCGCTCCCGGCTGGTGTCGGACTCGGCCTCCCGGTGCCGGCGCTCGATGTAGGGACGGACACCCTCGAAGCTGGAGTAGTAGGAGCGCTCCCGGCCGTAGCGGTTGGTGTGCCGCACGTGCACCTTGGTGGCGTGGCCGTCGAGGATGGACTTGCGCGCCTTGGGCGGCAGGTCCTCCCACGAGGTGTTCAGGTCGAAGCCGAGCTCGTCGCCGAGCGCGCTGAGCAGCCGCGTGAAGAAGTCCGCGACGTGCGCCCCCGACCAGGGCCCGATGACGCCCTCGCCGAGCGTCATCGTCGGGTCGGAGATCACCAGCTCCGGGTCGACCTCCATGCGGGTGCCGAGACCGTGGCACTCGGGGCAGGCGCCGAACGGGGAGTTGAACGAGAACGACCTCGGCTCGAGGTCGTCGGTGTCGATCGGGTGCTCGTTGGGGCAGGCCATCTTCTCGGAGAAGCGCAGCTCGCGGCCCGGGTCCTTCGCGGGCAGGTCGACGAAGTCGAAGACCACGAGCCCGCCGGCCAGCCCGAGCGCGGTCTCCACCGAGTCGGTGAGCCTGCGCTTGGACGACGGCTTCACCGCGAGCCGGTCGACGACGACCTCGAT
>DASTGV010000503.1:0-2247 GCA_035718765.1 Nocardioidaceae bacterium | reverse complement strand
CAGCGGGTCCCAGAGCGCGAGGGCCAGCCGGCCCGAGCGGGTCGCGGTGTACGTCGACGTGTGCGACCGGCCCGCGCAGACCGGGCCGCCGTCGGAGGCGTCGCCCGCGAACGGCACCCCGTCGACGTACAGGCGGCCGTGCGCCTGGTCCGGGACGGTCCGCTCCAGCGAGGCCTGCGGCCACCAGGTGCCGCCGACCGAGAGGCAGCGCCCGTCGGTCGCGACCCCCTTGCCGAGCCCGGCGGTGCCGGCGACGGTGAGCCGGTAGTCCGCGCCCTGCTCCAGCGCCCCGCCGGTGAGCACGGTGCCGCTGGCGGCGGGGACGGCCACGGTCTCGCTGACCAGGCCGGTCCCGTCCTGCGCGGCGGCGACGGCCGGGGCCGCCGCCAGGGTCGGCACGACCGGCAGGCCGGAGCGGACGTCGGTGGTGCTGCGCGAGACCAGCACGCGCACCGAGCCGGAAGCGCCGGTGGGCTTGTTCATCACCTGGAGCCTGAGCGGGCCGGTGGCCTTCGGCCGCACGGTGACCGCGTAGACGTGGCCGGCGCGGCAGGTCCTCGCGCTGATCGGCCGGCCGTCGACGAGCAGGTTCAGCGAGCCGTGCGTCCGGGCGACGTCGGTGGCCGGGTACGGCGTCCAGCCGCGGCTGCCCGGGGACCAGCGGCAGGAGGCGTCCGCGACCTGGGTCGGGGTGCCGTAGCCGTACACGCCGGCGGCGGTGACCTTGTAGGCGTAGCCCTTGCGGAGCTTGAAGCCGGTGGTCTTCACCGTGCCCTTGGGCGAGACGGTGACCGTGACGAAGGGCCGCTGGCGCAGGTCGAGGATCCCCGACGCGGTCCTCGGGACCAGCGGGACGCTCGGTGCGACCACCGGCGTCGTCGTGCCGGTGGTGGTGCCGGTGGTGGTGCCGGTCGTGGTGCCGGTGGTCGGGGGCACCGTGGTGGACCCGGTGTACCAGCTGGTCGTGCCGTTGCCGCCGGCCCGGCTCAGCGAGATGTGCACGTGGTTGCGGTGCCGCAGCGTGTCGCCGCAGGTGCTGAGCACCTTGCAGGGCAAGTAGTCGCGGGCCCGGAAGCCGTAGTACGAGGAGTAGATGTGGTCGTTCCAGATGAGGTACATGATCCCCATCCGGCGGGCCAGCGCGTCGGCGTTGCCCTCGGCGTCGGTCGCGAAGAGCCTGGCCAGGAGGTCCGCGACGTAGGCCCGGTCCCGTGCGGAGTAGACGCTCACCGCCCAGTCGAACGCGCGGCCCTCCTTGTGCTCGGAGACCCCGCCGTCGTTGCAGGAACGGGAGATGCCCAGCGAGCCGCTGCCCGGGTACTGCTTCTGCAGCCAGGTCGACAGCTTCAGCGTGCCGGGCTTGGCGTTGGGCGAGCAGTTGGTCTGCGGGTCGTAGGTCGCGAAGCCCTCGATGGGCACGGCGGACGCGGCAGCCGGGACCAGCACGAGCAGGGCCACCCCGACGGCGAGCAGCCGCCGCAGGCGTCGCCGGTGCGAGGGCGGGACGGACGGCGTACGGGCAGGCCGGAAGTGCATGTGTGCGAGATCCCCAGGTGTGGTGGTGCCGTGGTGTTCAGCGGCCCTGCCCGTCCCGGATCTCGAGGTTTCGGCCCCGGAAGCAGCAAGAAAGCCGCCCCGAACGGTATGTCGCGCTTGACTTCTCTGTCCGGCGTTTACTCGGACTCGCCGCGACAGAGGTGGGTACGGCCCGTCCTAGGCTGGCCGCATGCGCAAGACACTGCCCGTCACCCTGGGGATCCTGATGGTCGTGATCGGGGTGATCTGGACCCTCCAGGGGCTCGGCTTCGTCAAGGGCAGCCCGATGACCGGCGTGGAGCTGTGGGCGATCCTCGGTCCCCTCGTCGCGGGCCTCGGCGTCGCCCTCTCCTACGTCGGCTTCCGCGGCTCCCGTTGACGCCGACCCGTCAGCTGGAAGGCAGGGTCAGCGGCGTGTCGCACAGGAGGTGACGGGTCGCCGGGCCCGTCCGACGGGTCACAGCGCCGCGGCCAGCTCCGTGCCCTGCTTGATCGCCCGCTTCGCGTCCAGCTCGGCGGCCACGTCCGCGCCGCCGATGAGGTGCGCGGTGACGCCAGCGGCGACCAGCCGGTCGTAGAGCGACCGCTCGGACTCCTGGCCCGCGCACACCACGACGGTGTCCACGTCGAGCACCCGGGCCTCGTCCCCGACCGTGACGTGCAGGCCGTCGTCGTCGACCCGGTCGTAGGTGACGCCCGGCACCAGGTGCA
>DASTGV010000502.1:0-3566 GCA_035718765.1 Nocardioidaceae bacterium | reverse complement strand
CGGAGCAGCCCGCGCATCCAGTGGATGCCCGCCGGGTCGAGGCCGTTGGCCGGCTCGTCGAGGATCAGGATCTTCGGGTCGCCGAGCAGCGCGTGCGCGATGCCGAGCCGCTGACGCATGCCGAGCGAGTAGTTCTTCACCCGCCGCTTCGCCTCCGTGGGCGTCAGCGAGACCAGCTCGAGCATCTCGTCGACCCGGGTGCGCGGCAGGCCCATGGTCTCGGCGCCGATGGTGAGGATCTCCCGGCCGGTGCGGCCGGCGTGCTGGGCGGACGCGTCGAGCAGCACCCCCACGTGCCGGCCCGGGTTCGGCAGGTCGGCGTACCGGTGACCGCCGATCGTGACGCGCCCGCGGGTGGCCGGCGTCAGGCCGACCATGATGCGCATGGTCGTGGACTTGCCCGCGCCGTTGGGCCCGAGGAAGCCGGTGACCCGGCCGGGCTCCGCGACGAAGGACACGTCGTCGACGGCCAGGAAGCCGCCGTACGTCTTGGTTACCCCGTCAACTGTGATCATGCCGAGGAACCTCTCATGTCGGGCGTACGCGGGGCATCGGCCCGCGGGATGCGACGTGTCCTACTTAAGTCGGATGCCGTCAGGACCGTGGTCGCAGCGACACGACCCCCGGCCCTCCTAACCTGGGGCGGTGCAGGAGCCGACGCCCGAGCAGTACAACCCGCCGCTGACGTGGCGGTCCCACGCCTGGCGTACGGCGCTGGTGCTCGCGATCAGCGCGGCGCTGTGGCCGCCGACCGCCGCGGCCCAGTGGCACCAGGCCCGGGCGATGTTCTGGGTGGACCTCACCCTCGGGCTGTTCTCGCTCGCGCTGTCGTTCTACCGGCGCCGCTGGCCGTTCCCGGTCGCGGTCGTGCTCAGTGTCCTCGGCGCGTTCTCGCTCTCGTCCTCGGGTCCCGGGGTGCTGGCCGCGGTGTCGCTGGCCACCCGTCGGCAGGTCTGGCAGATCGTCGTCGTCGGCTTCCTCAGCCTCGTCGGGGCGCTGGTCTTCCCGGCGGTCAGCCCGAGCGTCACGAGCTCGCCGTGGGTGATCGACCTGGCGTTCGGCCTGGTCTTCACGGTGGCGGTCCTGGTGTGGGGGATGTACCTCGGCTCCCGGCGCGAGCTGATGTGGACGCTGCGGGACCGCGCCGAGCGGGCCGAGGCCGAGCAGGAGCTCCGGGTGGACCAGGCCCGCTCGACCGAGCGGGCACGGATCGCCCGCGAGATGCACGACGTGCTCGCCCACCGCATCTCGCTGATCAGCATGCACGCCGGTGCCCTGACCTACCGGACCGACCTGAGCGCCGACGAGATGCGTGAGACGGCCGAGCTCATCCAGACCAAGGCCCACGAGGCGCTCACCGACCTGCGCCAGGTCCTCGGGGTGCTCCGCAGCGACGGGGCGACCGCGGCCGGGCAGCGCGAGCCCCAGCCGACCTTCGAGGACCTCGACGACCTGGTCCGGGAGGCCGAGCAGTCCGGGATGCGGATCCAGTACGCCGACCGGGTGCTGGACGCGGTGGAGATGCCCGAACGGGTCGGCCGGACGACGTACCGCATCGTCCAGGAGGGGCTCACCAACGCCCGCAAGCACGCACCCGGCGTCACCGTCCTGGTGCAGGTCGGCGGCTCGCCGGCCGACGGGGTCAGCATCACGATCCGCAACCCGGCCCGCAGCAACCACCACAACGGCTCGCGGACCCCGGGCGCGGGGCTGGGGCTGGTCGGCCTCGGGGAGCGGGCGAAGCTGGCCGGCGGCCGGCTGGAGGCCCGTCGCACGGGCGGGTCGTTCGAGCTGACCGGGTGGCTGCCGTGGACGCCGTGAGCGGGGCCGACGGCCGCGTCGGCCGGATCCGGGTGCTCGTCGTCGACGACGACGCGCTGGTGCGGTCCGGGCTGGCGATGATCCTCGGCGGCGCGGCCGACGTGGAGCTCGTCGGCCAGGCCGAGGACGGTCGCTCCGGCGTGGCCGCGGTGCGCGAGCACCGTCCCGACGTCGTGCTCATGGACATCCGGATGCCGCGGATGGACGGCATCGAGGCGACCGAGCACCTCGCGTCGTGGGCCGAGCCGCCCAAGGTGATCGTGCTGACCACGTTCGACGCGGACGACTACGTGGCCCGGGCGCTCGGCGCCGGCGCCAGCGGGTTCCTGCTCAAGGACACCCCGCCGGCCGCGATCATCGACGCGGTCCGCCGGGTGGCCGACGGCGACCCGATGCTCTCGCCCAGTGTCACCGCCCGGCTGATCGCCCAGCTCACCGCCGGGGCCGCCCCCGACCGGGCCCGGCTCGCCAGGGAGCGGCTGGCCCGGCTCACCGAGCGGGAGAACGAGGTCGCCGTCGCGGTCGGCCGCGGCCTCACCAACGCCGAGATCGCCGCGACGCTGCACCTGTCGGTGCCCACGGTCAAGGCGCACATCGGCCGGCTGTTCGCCAAGCTCGACGTGGCCAACCGGGTGCAGATCGCGATCTGTGTGCACGACGCCGGGCTCGTCTGAGCCGCCCACCTAGGCTGGGGCCCATGAGCCTTCTGCAGATCCCGATCGCCCGGCTGGACGGCACCGAGGCCACCCTGGGCGAGATCACCGGCGGCCGGCCGGCCTTGGTCGTGAACGTCGCGAGCCGCTGCGGGCTGACCCCGCAGTACACCGCGCTCGAGGCGCTGCACGAGGAGTACGCCGGCCGCGGCTTCACGGTCGTGGGCGTGCCGTGCAACCAGTTCGGCGGGCAGGAGCCGGGCACGTCGGAGGAGATCGCGGAGTTCTGCTCCGCGACCTACGGCGTGACGTTCCCGATGACCGAGAAGGTCGAGGTCAACGGCGAGGCCCGGCACCCGGTGTACGACGCGCTGGTGCGGGTCGCCGACCAGGGGGGCCGGGCCGGCGACGTGCGCTGGAACTTCGAGAAGTTCCTGCTCGACGGGACCGGGACGGTCGTCGCGCGGTTCGACCCGACCGTCGTACCCGACGACCCGCGGGTCACCGCGGCGGTGGAGTCCGTGCTGGCCTGACCGGCGTGACCGGGGCCACCCCGGTTCACCCACAATTAACGTGCCAGGGCGTTCCGGAAGTCCTTAGGGTGGCCCGGTGACCACCCACACCCCTCCCCAGCCCGCGAACGTGCCTCCCGGTGCCGCGTCCGACAAGCTCGACAAGGACGTGCTCCTGGTGGCCGGCGTGGTCGTGCTCGGCGCGATCATGTCGATCCTCGACATCACCGTGGTGAGCGTCGCGCAGCCGACGTTCCAGACCGAGTTCGACGCCACGCCCGCCCAGACCGCCTGGACGATGACCGGCTACACGCTGGCCCTCGCCTCGGTGATCCCGCTGACCGGGTGGGCGGCGGACCGCTTCGGCACCAAGCGGCTGTACATGCTGGCGGTGCTGCTGTTCACCGGCGGCTCCGTCCTGTGCGCGGCCGCCAGCAGTGTCGAGATGCTCACCGGCTTCCGGGTGCTGCAGGGCCTCGGCGGCGGCATGCTCATGCCGCTCGGCATGACGATCATGACCCGCGCCGCCGGCCCCGAGCGGATCGGCCGCGTGATGGCCGTGCTCGGCGTGCCGATGCTG
>DASTGV010000501.1:0-5265 GCA_035718765.1 Nocardioidaceae bacterium | reverse complement strand
CGCGCGACCGAGGGGTACACCCGCTCGCTCGCCGGCCTGAGCCGCGAGGTGGTACCGGTGTACTCGCTGGTCGTGGCCACCGAGCCCCTGCCCGACGCGACCTGGGAACGGATCGGCCTGCGCGAGCGGGAGACCTTCACCGACCACCGCAACCTGATCGTCTACGGCCAGCGCACGGCCGACGGCCGGCTGGTGTTCGGCGGGCGCGGCGCGCCGTACCACTTCGGGTCGGCGATCCGGCCGGGCTTCGACCGCGAGCCGCGCGTCTTCACCATGCTGCGGGCCACCCTCGTGGAGATGCTGCCGCCGCTGGCCGGGGCGCGGTTCACGCACGCCTGGGGCGGCGCGCTGGGCGTCCCGCGCGACTGGGTCGCCTCGGTCGGGCTGGACCGCACCACCGGACTGGCGTGGGCCGGCGGCTACGTCGGCGACGGCGTCGGTACGACGAACCTGGCCGGCCGGACGCTGCGGGACCTGGTCCTCGGCCACGACACGGAGCTGACCCGGCTGCCCTGGGTGGGTCACCGCTCGCGCCGGTGGGAGCCCGAACCGCTGCGGTGGCTGGGCGTCAACGCGGGCCTGCGCGCGATGACCGCGGCGGACGCCGAGGAGCGGCTGACCGGCCGGCCCAGCGTCGTGGCCCGGCTGATGGCGCCGCTCGTCGGCGGCCACTGACCGCATCCTGAGAAACCCCACGGGCGGTGTTGACCGAGACTGAAAGACAACTAAGTTACTCGTGTTAGTTGCTTATGCAGGTGCGTGCATGGGCCCGGGGGAAGCAACGGCGCCTCCCCCGTGACGACGAACCTGCACCGGGCCGGACGCCCGGTGCACTCTCTCGGAGGTTCACACGTGCCACACCACCGTCCATCCCGGCTGCGACCGCGACGTCTCGCCGTCGTGGTCGCCGCCGCCGTCACCGCGCTGCTGCCGCTGACGGCTCTCCCTCCCTCGGCCGCGGCACCGGCGTCCGCCGGACCCTCGACCGGCCTCGACGGCCTGCTCGACGGGGTGTCCGACGGGATCACCGGCGGGCTCACGGGCACCGCCGGCGGCGACGCCGCGGGGATCCTGACACCGCGGTCGACCGTCAGCGGCACCGACGGCAAGAGCTACTGGGTGCAGAACCACCTGGACCAGAAGAAGATCACCACGGCGCAGGCTGACGGGACCCGCAAGGAGTACCTGCTCGTCTGGGCCGGCGACGTCAACGAGGCGGACAAGAGCGGCAGCGAGCTCACCACCGTCCCCGGGTCCGTCGGACCGAGCAGCGTCGGGCAGAAGGACCTGGTCGGCCCGGACTTCCTCGCCGTCGTCGACGCGACCAAGGGTTCTCCCACCTACGGGCAGGTCGTGAACACCGGCACGGTCGGGCCGCTCGTCGAGAACGAGCCGCACCACATGCAGTACGTCTGGCACAAGGGCAACAGCGTCTTCGCCGGTGGCCTGTTCAGCGACGTCACCTACGTCTTCGACGTGTCGAGGCTGCCGGAGCTCTCCCTCAAGGGCGTCAACCTGCCGACCGACACGTCGTGCGGGTCGGTGCCGGACGCGTACTGGGTGACCAAGGACGGGAGCGCCTACGGCACCTACATGGGCGGCCCCGACCTGCCCGGTCCGTGCACCTACACCGACGGGTCGACCCGCATCGGGAACGGCTTCGCCGGCAGCCCCGGCGAGGTGGTCCGGCTCGACGCCGACGGGAAGACCGTCAGCGAGGCCCCTGCCACCCCGGACGAGGCCGAGACCGAGCAGCGCTGCGACAACATCCCGGCGCTGCCCAAGCCGACCTGCGCCAACCCGCACGGCATCCAGGCCCGCGAGGACCTCGACACCCTGGTCACCAGCGACTACAACGAGCCGCGCAACATCATCCTCAACCCGGTGCAGGCGCCCTCGTCGTACCTACGCCGGCCGACCGTCCGTACCTGGGACATCTCCGACCGCGACCACCCGAGGCTCAGGGCCGTCTCGTTCCTGCCGGACGGGCCGCGCAAGGGACTGGTGCCGCACCAGGAGGAGCCGCGGGCCGCGATGGAGACCACGGTCACCAACCAGCCCGGCCACAAGGGCGCGTTCGCCGAGACCATGCAGGGCGGCGCGATCTACTACACGCCGGACATCACCGCGGCGAAGCCGCAGTGGCGCGAGGTGTTCGACCTGACCACGTCGAACCAGCAGGCCGACCCGAAGCTGAACGCCTACGGCGGCGGGTCGAACGGCGGCTGGCTGCAGACCAGCCCGGACGACAAGTACCTCTACCACGCGGTGGTCGGGCGCCCGAAGAGCGGCGACGACCCCGGCTCCCCGCCGTACATCCTGGTGCTCGACATCCAGGAACTGCTGGCCTCCGGAGACGACCCGGCCTGCGACATCGACACCCTCGACGAGGTCACCGCCGGCGGCGCTGAGAGCGACTGCCCCGCGGTCGCCAGCATCCTCAACGCCCCGGGCGGCCCGCACTGGGGCGCGCTGGACAACCTGAAGCCCGGTGACGACGGGAGGTACCACGAGACCAGCCGGCCGACCCGGCTCGCGTACTCGAACTACTTCGTCGCCCGCACGGGTCTCAACGGCGACCACCGTGTCTGCCTGGCCGACATCGGGGACGGCTCGAAGCTGAGCCTCGACACGCACTTCCGTGACGAGCGCACCGGGACCCCGTGCATCGACTTCGACCGGGACAGCTGGCCGCACGGCGACTGGGGACCGGCCAAGCCGCACTCGCTGCTCTTCGTGGCGGCCGACGACGACGTGGCGGACGGCGAGTAGCCGATGCGACGTCTCACCTCGACCCTCGTCGCGGCCGGCCTGCTCGGGGCAGGCGGCTGCGCCGTGGGACCGGCTCCCGCCGCCGACTCTCCGGAGCCGGCGGCGGGGGCCCGCCCGTCCCGGCCCGCCGCGTCCTTCGGGCATCTCGGCGGCGACCCGCGCGCCGCCGTCGAGGTGCTCGGTGGACAGGTCCGCCCCGGCGTGCCCAGCGTCGAGCGGCAGGTCCACGACGGCGTGCTGCTCACGCTGACCGTCGCCCCGGCCCGTCCGGGCTGGAACCTGGTGCGCGTCGACACCGCCGGGCCCGACCAGCAAGCACACGAGCACGACGAGACGGTGGCCGTCGGCACCGACCCCGCCCACCTGGTGCCGGCCACCCCGCGGCCGGGCACCGACGGCAGCTGGGCCCGGGTGCGGCTGCCGGCAGGCGCGTCGACCGTGTACGTCGGCCACGGACCGCACCACCGGGTGCCGTTCCCGGTCGACACGGGGACCGCCTCAGGTCCTCCGGCGCCGGCCGTGCCAGGGGCCGACGGCCCCGAGTGCACCGCCGCGTCCACCGGGCGGCTGCTCGCCGGTGACCGGACCCCGCTGGACCACTGCCCGGCCGAGGCCCTGGGGCAAGCCGACGCGGCCGACCTCCGCGCGATGGTGGGGACGCTGGCCGACCGCCGGGTCCCCACGGTCGCGCTGCTCGCCGACGGGTCCGCGCGCGGCCGGGCCGCCCGCTCCCTCGTCCTCAAGACGGCCACCGCCCGCGGTCTGCGGGTCGTCGCTGCCGACCGGACCAGGGACGGCGCGCTGGTCGTGGTGGGTGGCTGGTCCCGGGCCGTCACCGGGCTGGCCCGCGCCGCCCGGGAACAGCGCCACGGCGTCGCGTACCAGCACGGCGTCTGGCTCGCGCCCTGGCTGCTCACGCCGCGCGTGGTGGACGCGGTCAGCGGCACGGTGCTGCCGCTGCGGTTCGACGTCCGCGGCACCGCGGCGCGGGCCTACGCTGCCGCCCTGCGCCGCACCCTGCCGTCGGTCGCCCCGACCGAGGCCGGCTTCGCCGGGTGGCGGGCCGGGCAGCGCACGCCGTACGACGGGCCGGCCAGCCTCTACGCCGCCGCCCGGGCCGCCTTCATGGCGCCGGCAGCCGGGCACGGGCAGCACGAGACCACCGTCGCCTGGTTCCCCGGCGGCACCGTCACCCGGGTCAGCGGCCCCCTCGAGGAGCGTGCCGGCTGACCCACCCGCCCGACCCAACCCATCTCGGAAGCAAGGAGCACGTCATGTCCGTCGCCGACCGTCTCGGCAGAACCACCGCCCAGGGCGCCTCCCACCGGGCCCCCGACGCGCCGGACCGCCCGGCCGTCGCCCCCGCCGCCCAGCCGCCCGCTCAGGTGCGGGTGGTGCTCGTCGGCCTCGCCGCCGCCGTCGTGCTGGGCGGTGCCGTCGCCACCACGTCCGGCGCCACGTCGTTCACGCTGTTCGTGGTCGGCCTGACCCTCGGCCTGGTGCTCTTCCACAGCCGCTTCGGCTTCACCTCCGCCTGGCGGCAGCTCGTGGCCGTCGGACAGGGCAAGGCGCTGCGCGCGCACATGCTGATGCTGGCGGTGGCGTGCACGCTGTTCGCCCCGGTCCTCGCGGGCGGCGTGACGCTGGCCGGGCCCGTCGTACCCTCGCTCGCCCCGGTCGGGACGAGCCTGTTCGTCGGCGCGTTCCTGTTCGGCGTGGGCATGCAGCTCGGCGGCTCCTGCGCCTCCGGCACGCTGTTCGCGATCGGCAGCGGCCAGACCGCCATCCTGGTCACGCTGGCCGGGTTCGTCGCCGGGTCCGTGCTCGGTGCCTACCACTTCACCTTCTGGACCCAGGACCTGCCGACCGGCCGGCCGGTCTCGCTGGCCGACACCCGGTTCGGCTACCTCGGCGCGTGGGTGGTCTCGCTGGCGGTGATGGGCGCGGTCGTGGCCGCGACGTACCTGGTCGCCCGCCGGCGTCGCCCGCCCGCCCTCGAGCAGCCTCCGGCCGCCCGCGGCGCCGCCCGCGCGCTCCGCGACGACGGCGTGTTCGTGCTGGAGACCATGCACCGCGACCACATCGCGGGCGACTACGCCACCCGCGACTGGTGGGAGACGGACGACGGGATGACCGTGTGGGTGGAACGCGAGTTCGACGCCGTCGAGGGCGTGAGCCGCGAGTGGACCCGCTGGACGAAGGGCGCCGAGAAGGGCGAGAAGTACCACGAGCTCCGCATCCGCACCGCCACCGAGTGGGACCGCCTCCTCCGCGAAGCCCGCCTCGTCCCCGTCGACTGGTACGGCGACTGGGAGCTCGCCCCCTTCATCCACACCAGCGAAGACCTGATCGTGGTGTGCCGGAAGGCGGGATGACGCGGTCCCGGCTTTACGGCCGTACCCACGTGACGGCCTCTCCCGGAACGCCCAGTTCCGCGACGAGCCCGGAACCGAGCGCGTACGCGAACCCTGCCGCAGGCCCGAGTCCCGGTTC
>DASTGV010000500.1:0-4190 GCA_035718765.1 Nocardioidaceae bacterium | reverse complement strand
CGTCATGGGTCGAGCAGCACGCCTACGGAAGCGTGACCACAGAGATGTTCGTCGACTTCCTGCGTGACCGGACCGGGCAGGACCTCGACGAGCTGGTCGAGGACTGGCTGTTCAAGACGGCTCTGCCGGCCCTGCCCAAGGCGGCCTGACACGGGCCTCCGGGCCACGACCACGACGGCGCGACCAAGCCGCTACGCAAGGCGAGGGCGACGTGGCACGATCGTGCAGGTGACCAGCAGACCCGCCGCGGCCCAGCACCTGCAGGACCTCGCGCGGCTGCGCCGCGTGCGCGACCGGATCGACCGGGAGTACGAGCAGCCGCTGGACGTCGAGGCGCTCGCCCGCGGCGTGAACATGTCGGCCGGGCACCTCAGCCGCCAGTTCCGCCTCGCCTACGGCGAGTCGCCGTACGCCTATCTCATGACGCGTCGCATCGAGCGCGCGATGGCGCTGCTGCGTCGGGGCGACCTCAGCGTCACCGAGGTCTGCTTCGCGGTCGGCTGCTCGTCGCTGGGCACCTTCAGCACTCGCTTCACCGAGCTGGTCGGCGTGCCGCCCAGCGCGTACCGGCGCGACGCGGCCCGGGAGACGGCGGGGATGCCGTCGTGCGAGGCGAAGAAGGTCACCCGACCGGTCAGGAATCGAGAAGCGCGGTCGCCGAGCCTCGCCTAGCGTGACCGTCATGGACATCACCATTCACTCGAGCTTCCTCCCGCAGGACGACCCGGAGGCAGCCCTGGCCTTCTACCGCGACACCCTCGGCTTCGAGCTCCGCATGGACGTCGGGTACGGCGGGATGCGCTGGCTCACGGTCGGCCCGGCCGACCAGCCCGGCACCTCGAGCGTCCTGCACCCGCCGGGCGTCGACCCCGGCATCACCGACGACGAGCGCCGCACCATCACCGAGATGATGGCCAAGGGCACCTACGGCAGCATCCTGCTGGCCACCAAGGACCTCGACGGCACCTTCGAGCAGCTCCAGGCCAGCGACGCCGAGATCGTCCAGGAGCCGACCGAGCAGCCGTACGGCGTGCGCGACTGCGCCGTCCGCGATCCTGCCGGCAACCTGGTCCGCATCCAGGAGCTGCGCTGAGCGGCCGCGAGCGGCTGGTCGACCGATGAGTGCCGACCCCCGCTCCCCCACTCAGCGTCGTCGTGACACCGAGCATCGGCTCAGCCACGACGTCGACGTCTGGGTGGCCAGTGCCTCGGCGGACGGCGCGCCGTACCTGGTGCCGCTGTCCTTCGACTGGGACGGCGAGACGCTGCTGATGGCCACGCCGACGGACAGCCCCACCGGCAGGAACCTGGCCGCCACCCAGGCCGTCCGGCTGGGGCTGGGCCACACCCGCGACGTGTCCATGATCGAGGGCGAGGTCGAGGTCCTCGAGATCGACGCGCTACCGGAGGAGCGGGGTGACCGGTTCGCCGCGCACACCGGCTTCGACCCGCGTGCGCTGGCCACGCCGTACCGCTGGTTCCGCGTCTCCCCGCGTCGCATCCAGGCGTGGCGCGAGGTGGACGAGCTGCCCGACCGCGAGCTGATGCGCGACGGCCGCTGGTTGGTGTGAGCCTCGGCCGGGCTCACGACGGAGAACCAGACGTACTGCTCGAAACTGGTTAGATCGAGCCAGGTGACGCCGGAGAAGGCGGCCCGCGTAACGGAGGGAGACACGATGAGCACGTCCACGAGGACGGACACGCACACGCCGGCGCGGCCGGTCGCCGACGCCCACGACCTGATCCGCGTGCACGGCGCGCGCGTGAACAACCTCAAGGACGTCAGCGTCGAGATCCCCAAGCGCCGGCTGACCGCCTTCACCGGCGTCTCCGGGTCCGGCAAGAGCTCGCTGGTGTTCAGCACGATCGCGGCGGAGTCGCAGCGGCTGATCAACGAGACGTACAGCGCGTTCGTGCAGGGCTTCATGCCGACGCTCGCCCGGCCCGAGGTCGACGTGCTCGAGGGGCTGACGACGGCGATCATCGTCGACCAGGAGCGGATGGGTGCGAACCCACGCTCCACGGTCGGCACCGCCACCGACGCCAACGCGATGCTGCGCATCCTGTTCAGCCGGATCGGGACGCCGCACATCGGCCCGCCCACCGCGTTCTCGTTCAACGTCCCGACCCGGACGGCGAGCGGGGTCATGAAGACCGACAGGGGCGCGGGCGAGAAGACCGTGGTGCGCAACGTCGTCTACCAGGGCGGCATGTGCCCGCGCTGCGAGGGCATGGGCGCGGTCAGCGACTTCGACCTGTCCGCGCTGTACGACGACAGCCTGTCGCTCAACGAGGGCGCGCTGAAGATCCCCGGCTACAGCATGGACGGCTGGTACGGCCGGATCTTCCGCGGCTCCGGCTTCTTCGACCCGGACAAGCCGATCAGCAAGTTCACCAAGAAGGAGCTGCACGACCTGCTCCACAAGCAGCCGACCAAGATCAAGGTCGAGGGGATCAACCTGACCTACGAGGGCCTGATCCCGAAGATCCAGAAGTCGATGCTGTCCAAGGACGTCGACTCGCTGCAGCCACACATCCGCGCCTTCGTGGACCGGGCGATCACGTTCACCACCTGTCCTGACTGCGACGGCACCCGGCTCAGCACGGAGGCCCGGTCGTCGACGATCGGGGGGAAGAACATCGCCGAGGTGTGCTCGATGCAGATCAGCGACCTCGCCGACTGGGTCCGCGGCCTCGACGAGCCGTCGGTGGCCCCGCTGCTCGGCGGGCTGCAGCACCTCCTCGACTCGTTCGCGGAGATCGGGCTGGGCTACCTCTCGCTCGACCGGCCGTCGGGCACGCTCTCGGGCGGCGAGGCACAGCGCACGAAGATGATCCGCCACCTCGGCTCGTCGCTGACCGACGTCACCTACGTCTTCGACGAGCCCTCGATCGGCCTGCACCCCCACGACATCGAGCGGATGAACAACCTGCTGCTCCAGCTGCGGGACAAGGGCAACACCGTGCTCGTCGTCGAGCACAAGCCCGAGATGATCGCGATCGCCGACCACGTCGTCGACCTCGGCCCCGGCGCCGGCACGGAGGGCGGCGAGGTGGTCTTCGAGGGCACCGTCGAGGGGATCCGGGGCAGCGGCACCCTCACCGGCCGCCACCTCGACGACCGGGCGACCCTCAAGGAGAAGGTGCGGACCGCCTCCGGCACGCTGGAGGTCCGCGGCGCGTCGACGCACAACCTCCGGGACGTCGACGTCGACATCGCGCTCGGGGTGCTGTGCGTGCTCACCGGCGTCGCCGGCTCCGGCAAGAGCTCGCTGATCCAGGGCTCGGTCGCCGGCCGCGACGGCGTCGTGGTGATCGACCAGGGCGCGATCCGCGGTTCGCGCCGGAGCAACCCCGCGACGTACACCGGCCTGCTCGACCCGATCCGCAAGGCGTTCGCGAAGGCCAACGGCGTGAAGCCGGCGCTCTTCAGCTCCAACTCCGAGGGCGCCTGCCCCACCTGCAACGGCGCCGGCGTCATCTACACCGAGCTGGGCGTCATGGCCACCGTCGAGTCCACCTGCGAGGAGTGCGAGGGGAAGCGGTTCCAGGCGGCGGTGCTGGAGTACACGCTGGGCGGGCGGAACATCGCCGAGGTGCTCGCGATGTCGGTGACCGAGGCCGAGGCGTTCTTCGGCGACGGCGACGCAGGCACGCCGGCCGCCCACAAGATCCTCGACCGGCTCGCCGACGTCGGGCTCGGCTACCTCAGCCTCGGCCAGCCGCTCACCACGCTGTCCGGCGGCGAGCGGCAGCGCCTCAAGCTGGCCACCCAGATGGCCGAGAAGGGGGACGTCTACGTCCTCGACGAGCCGACCTCCGGCCTGCACCTCGCCGACGTCGAGCAGCTGCTCGGCCTGCTGGACCGGCTCGTCGACTCCGGCAAGTCGGTCATCGTCATCGAGCACCACCAGGCGGTCATGGCGCACGCCGACTGGATCATCGACCTGGGCCCCGGCGCCGGACACGACGGCGGCCGGGTCGTCTTCGAGGGCACGCCCGCCGACCTGGTCGCCGCCCGCTCCACCCTGACCGGCGAGCACCTCGCGGCCTACGTCGGCGCCTGACCGAGGCCCGATGCCGCGTGACCTGAGTCGACAGAAGTCCTTGGAAGAAACCCGGGAGGCGGCGTCGGATCGGGGCAGAGGTGTTCGTAGCAGGGGTGAGGGCAGCCCAGGAGGGTCGCCCGA
>DASTGV010000499.1:0-3728 GCA_035718765.1 Nocardioidaceae bacterium | reverse complement strand
GTGAGCTCGTCGAGCGCGGCCATCAGGGCCTCGGGCATCATCCGTCCGCCGAAACGGCCGAATCGGCCGTCGGCGGACGGTTCGGACACGGGTGTCGCGGACATCGGGTGCGGGCTCCTCGGGTCGGTCAGTCGCGCTGCTTCAGGGCGGGGTGCGCGCCCGCGGCCACCAGGTCGGCGACGGCCGCACGCGGGTCGTCCCCCCGCACCAGTGTCTCCCCCACGAGCACGACGTGCGCGCCCTGCTTCGCGTAGTCGAACACGTCGCGAGCGTCGCGGACCCCGGACTCCGCGACCCGGACCACGTCGTCGGGGATGCGCGGGGCCAGCCGCGCGAAGGTGTCCCGGTCCACCTCGAGCGTCTTGAGGTTGCGGGCGTTCACGCCGACCAGCTGCGCCCCGGCCGCGAGGGCCCGGTCGACCTCCTCCTCGTCGTGCACCTCGACGAGCGGGGTGAGGCCGATCGACACGGCGCGGTCGTGCAGCGCCTCGAGCTCGTTCTGGCTCAGTGCCGCGACGATCAGCAGGGCGAGGTCCGCGCCCGCGGCCCGGGCCTCCCAGAGCTGGTAGGAGGTGACGATGAAGTCCTTGCGCAGCACGGGGATCCCGACCGCGGCCCGCACCGCCTCGAGGTCGGCGAGGCTGCCGCCGAAGCGCCGCTGCTCGGTGAGCACGCTGATCGTCGCGGCCCCACCGGCCTGGTAGTTGGCGGCCAGCGCGGCCGGGTCGGTGATCGTGGCGAGCGGGCCCTTGCTGGGGCTGGACCGCTTCACCTCGGCGATCACGCTGACGCCCGGCGCGCGGTACGCCGGCATCGGGTCGCGGGCCTCCGGGGCCTTGCGGGCGGCCGCCTTGAGGTCGTCGAGGGGTACGGCGGCCTGCCGCTCGGCGAGGTCGTCGCGGACGCCCTCGATGATCTCGTCGAGAACGCTCATGCCCACACCTCTCCCCTGACCGATGTCCTGCCGGTGCCTGCCGATGGTCCAGCCGCTGCTCCGCGATCGCTACGGGAGCGGCCGCGGACGGTCTCGCCGCGGTGCCACACGTGAGGCCCGGGTCAATAGACTCTCACGAGGCGTCGGTGCGTCCCGCACCGCGTTCGGGACGCGCACCACCGCGACCGCCCCCGCCACCCCGTCACCAGGAGGACCCACCCCGATGAGCCAGCCGCCCGGCACCCCGGACCCGAACGACCCCGCCGCCGGGGGCGCCGGTCGGGACCCCTGGGCCAGCCCGTCGAGCGAGCAGCCTCCACCCCCGCCGTACACCGAGCCGACCGCTGCCCCGCAGCAGCCGACCTACGGCCAGCAGCCCTACCCCCAGCAGCCCTACGGCTACGGGCCGCAGCCCGGCTACGGCTACGGCCAGGCCGGTCTCTACGGCTACGGCGCCCCGCCGCGCACCAACGGCAAGGCCACGGCCGCGCTGTGGACCGGCATCGGGTCGATCGTGCTCACGCTGTGCTGTGGCCTCGGCATCCTCGGGGTCGTGCCGATCGTGCTCGGCGTCAAGGCCCGCGGGGAGATCCGCGCGGCCGGAGGCCAGCAGGAAGGCGACGGGATGGCGCTGGCCGGCATCATCACCGGTGCCGTCGCGATCGTGCTCAGCCTGGCCTTCATCGCGGTGATCGCGATCAGCATCGTGTCCGGCACCGCGAACTTCGACGGCAGCACCCGGACCGGCGTCTGACGCCGCGCCTGTCGCGCGCCCGCGCGGGAAACCGATAGCGTCTGGCCGCACCCGGCCGCCCGGCCGGGCATCGACTTCGAAACGTGGGGAGATCCATTCCATGAGCTACGCAGGTCCTCCGCCGCCGCCGGACGCGTCCGGCGGGTACGGCTACGCCCAGCCCAAGACCAACCAGAAGGCCATCTGGTCGCTGGTGCTGGGCATCCTCGGCCTGGTCTGCTGCGGCTTCCTCGCCGGCATCCCCGCGCTGATCCTCGGCAACATGGCCAAGAAGGAGATCGCCGCCAGCGGCGGCGCGGAGACCGGCGCCGGGATGGCGCAGGCAGGCTTCGTCCTGGGCATCATCGCGATCGTGCTCGGCGTGCTCGGCCTGGTGCTCGTCCTGGCCGGGGTGATCAGCACCCCCACGGGCAGCACCTCCCCGTAACCAGGGTCCGACACACAGAAGGGGCGCGACCGGTCACCGGGCGCGCCCCTTCTGCGCACGGGGAGGCGGTCAGGGCGCCAGCCACGCACCGAACGGCAGGTTGCGCACCACCGCGAAGACGAGCGCCAGCACCAGGAACGCGACGGCCAGCGTCGCGTGCCGCCGGGCCGCGACCTGCCGCACCCGGCCCTGCCAGCGGTCGCGCACGGTGCTCGCCCACCACAGCACCAGCACCGGGATGGCCACGACGAAGAGCAGGTTGCTCGACGCGGCACCGGCGAGGTCGCCGTTCGTGAGGTCGTTGACGGCCCGCAGCCCGCCGCAGCCCGGGCAGTAGGTGCCGGTCAGCAGCAGCCACGGACAGTACGCGTAGCTGCCGCCCTGGTGCGGGTCACGCAGGTGCAGCAGGAGACTGGCACCCAGCACACCCCCGGCCAGCAGGGCCGGCCCCTGCACCCGCCGCCACCGGCTGCGGGTCTCGTGCGCGGCGGGGAGCGTGGCGGTCACGGGTCAGTGCCGCTCGGACACCGGCTCGGCGCCCAGGCCCATCTTCTGCATGATCTTGCCGACGATCGGGCCCAGCACACCGATCACGACACCGACCCAGAACACCGGCCAGCTCTTGATGACCAGACCGATGCCCCCGACGACGAAACCGACCAGGATGACGAGAACTCCGGTCCACGCAGCCGGGGTGTTGCCATGGTGAGCCATCGCGGGGTGCTCCTCAGTTCGTGACGCGATTCGGGTGCCCTCATCCTAGGGCGCCCGCCGTCGCTCACGCGGTCGGGTCACGCCCGTCGTCGAGGGCGCGCCACATGTCCTGCTCGGTGGCCGGAGCGGCCTGCTCCTGGGCGGCCCGGGTGGCGGGTGCGTCGTACCGGGTGCCCATGGCGGGCCAGCGGGGCGCGAGCCGCAGCGCGGCCACGAAGGCGAGCAGGGCCAGGGCACCGCCGACGAGCGCGGCCCAGTACCAGCCGGTGAGCGCCGCCCGGCTCACGTCGCCCGTGGCGCCGCGGGCCTCGAGGGCCCGGCTCGCGTCGTCCTGGGCCCGGCCGAACGCGACCACGGTGGCCGCGAGCACGCCAGCGGAGGCCAGCGCCCCGACGACCGCGACGACGCGCCGGGCCCGGGTGCGCACCACGAGCACGACTCCCCAGGCGGCGAGCGCGACCAGGCCGAGGGCCAGGGCCAGCGGCGCGGACTCGGAGCCCTTGGCCGCGGCGGTCACGGCCACGCCGCTCGCGCGGCCCGAGGCGTGCGCCCAGTCCCGCGCGGCGGCGACGGACGCCAGGGTCGCGCCGGCCAGGCCGGCCAGCACGGTCGGCCCGAAGGAACGGCTGCGGGGGCGCTCAGCCATCGGCGAGCGGCAGGACGGTGGCGTCGAAGCAGGTGCGGTCGCCGGTGTGGCAGGCCGCACCCTCCTGGTCGACCTTGACCAGCAGGGTGTCCCCGTCGCAGTCGAGGCGGACCTCCTTCACGTGCTGGCGGTGGCCGGAGGTCTCGCCCTTGACCCAGTACTCCTGGCGCGAGCGGCTCCAGAACGTCGTACGCCCGGAGGTGAGGGTGCGGTGCAGCGCCTCGTCGTCCATCCAGCCGACCATCAGGACCTC
>DASTGV010000498.1:0-6700 GCA_035718765.1 Nocardioidaceae bacterium | reverse complement strand
CACAACCTGTGGAGAACTACACGCGTGTAACTACTAGATGTAGTGGTAACCCTAGGACGCTCCCCCAAGCCGCGCAAGCAGAAGCGCGAAGTTCGTCCGGCAACTTTTCGCAGGGTGGTTAAACCGCAGGTCAGGGCCGCTTAAGTCGGCTCGGCCGGGCGTGTCGGACGGCGCGTCGCGGGCGGGTCGGGGCCTGGCCAGTGCCTGGGGCGGGCGGTCGGTCTGACGCATCTGGGCGAGCTGCGGACGGCCCGATCGGGCCATTTCCCTTCCGTCACACCCGCCCCAGGGATCGCGGACGGCGGACGGTCCAGACCGCGGCCGGACGGCGCGCCGGTACGACGCGAGGGGCGGCCGGCGCGCCGTACCGGGTGGCTCGTCCGGGTATGTCCACGTGCGGACGCCCGATTTACCGGGCCCGCTCGTCCGGGCCATTGCCGCCGCCCCGGCGGCTGCGGTCTGCTGGGTCCCGTGTGACGACCGGTAGGCGGCGGCCGGTCCCGCCGGACCGACTGTGGGGGCGGCCCGGAAGGACCGCCGCCGACCCGGCGACGGGCTACTGCTGTGGCGGCTGCTGCTGGTAGACGCGCACCCAGTCGACCTTCATGTCCGTGGGGATCTGCGTCTTGTCGAGGTCGGGGAGCTCCCAGTCCGAGGACAGCAGGCTGAGCACCATGAACTCCGGCACTCCCGAGATGTTCTTGGTCTGCCGGTAGGTCTCCCGGCCGTCGATGCGGATGACGTACGCGTCCGGGGTCCACTCGACGGAGAACACGTGGTACTTCTTCCACCACGCGTCCCCGTGCTCCAGCGCGTCGGTCGCGTCGGTCTGCAGGCCGCCGGTCTTGGCGGAGTTGCCGTCCTTGTCGCGGTAGTAGGTGAACGACGCGAGCCCGCCGTCGGGGTACGTCGACCCGAAGTACTCGACCGCGTCGATCTCGCTGCCGGACTGCTTCGCGTCACCCGGGACCGCGCCGAACGAGGGCGCCTGCAGCCAGAACGCGCCGTGCATGCCGCGCGGCTTCTGGAACTTCACCCGGGCGGCGGCGACACCGTAGGTGAAGGTGAAGCTCTGCTCGGTGCTGATGTGCCCGTTGAGGTAGTAGCCGGGACGGGCCGGGTTCTCGAGCATCCCGAGCTTGAGCGCGCCGTTCTCCACCCGCACGGCGTCCGCCGAGCTCTCGGCCTTGGTGCGGCCCGGGTTGAGCAGGCCGAGCTGGCGGTAGGACCACTTGGTGGTGTCGAGGGAGTAGCCGTCGAACTGGTCCTCGAAGGCGACCTTCCAGGCGTCGGGGTGGATCGGGTCGGAGTGCACGGTGCGGTCCGTGCTCGCGACGACCCGCAGCAGCCGGTCGCCGTCGGCCGGGGCGCTCGGCGTCTCGAAGGTCGCCTGGCCGTCCTTGTCCAGCGGCAGCGTGGTGAGGTCGACCCAGGTCCTGTCCCGGCGGACCTGCAAGGTGACGTCCGCGCCGGCCTTCTTAGTGGCCGCCTGCACCTGCACCAGGCCGGTCGCCCTGTCGGCCGAGGCGGGCCGCACCCCGGTCTGCGCGATGTGCGGCACCAGCGAGGCGGAGATCTTGGTGATCGGGGTGGAGGCCGTCCGGCCGCCGCCTGCGCCGGTGGAAGGCCGGCCGTCCGGCGAGACGAGGAAGTACACCAGCACGCCGGCGACCAGCCCGATCGCCAGCAGCAGGATCAGTGGCCGGCGCGACGAGCGCCGTCTGCGGCGTACGGCGCGACGGCCACCGCGCTGCGGACGGGCCGCACGTCGCGGCGCCTGGGTCCCGGTCATGCCGAGGATCCTCCCATGGGGGTCGTTTGCTCCCCCGTCGTACGGTTCATCGCTGCCAGACGCGGACCCAGTCGACCTTCATGTCGGCGGGCAGCGACGTCCTGTCCAGCTGGGGCAGCTCCCAGTCGGACGAGAGCAGGCTCAGGATCAGGAACTGCGGACGCCTGGACACCGCCTTGCTGGAGCGCCAGGTGATCTGACCGTCGATGCGGAACACGTAGCCCGAGGACGTCCAGTCCACGGAGAACACGTGGTAGCGCGACCACCAGCTGTCCGTGCGCCCGCGCAGTGCGGCGGCGGCGCCCGGGAACACCTTGCCGTACTTGTTCACGACGTTGCGGCGCGGGTAGGAGTACAGGAAGTGCGCGAGCCCGCCCTTCGGGTAGCCCTTCCCGAAGAACTCCACGACGTCGATCTCGGCCCCGGTCCGCGAGGGCGAGCCGTAGGCCGCGGTCCGCGAGTCCGGCTGCAGCCAGAACCCCCCGTGCATGCCCCGCGGCCGCTCGAACTTGATCCGGGCCGCGGACACGCCGTACGTGTAGGCGAAGTGGCCCTGCGTGCCGACGTGGGCGTTGAGGAAGTAGCGCGGGTTGGTCGGGTGCCGCATGACCTGCAGGTGCAGGGCACCGTTGCGCACGTGCACGGTGCGCGTGGAGCTCGCCGAGCGCGAGCGGCCGCCCTCGCGGACCCCGAGCTTGCGGTAGCCCCACTTCGACGTGTTGAGGGTGGACCCCCGGAACTGGTCCTCGAACTTCAGGTGCCAGTCGGCCGGCGTCTCGGTCGCCCCGACGACGCCGGGCAGGGTCGACGTACCGGCGGCGAGGGCGCGGAACTCGTACGGCGTGGCGCCGGCCGCCCCGTCGGCCTTGAACCGGAACACGCCGCTGCCGTTCGTCCGGCCGACGGTGACGCGCTGCCAGGGCGCCAGCGGGCTGGTGCGGCGCTCGATGGTGATCTTGCGGTCCTTGCGGGCCGGGGTGACCTGCACCCCGCCGACCACCCAGGCGTTCGTCGCATCGGCGACGCGGGGACCGTTCTGGGCGATCCCCGGGCTGATCGTGAGGCGCACCCCCTGGTCACCCAGGGCGGGGAGGTCGGTCGACGCGCCGTTCGCCGGCGCACCGGTCAGAGCGAGCGTCGAGGCGGTCAGGGCAGTGGCACAGGTCAGCGCGATGATCGCGGACTTCAAGACAAGGACTCCGAGACGGTCGACGGGCGAGAGTCAGCACAGGCTACCCGGCCCCACCCGACGTCTCGTAACTCACATCCGCGGCGATTGTCGTTTCTGTCGCTCTCTCCTCCCGTGTCCGACAGAATGACCCCCGTGGCAGTGGGTGTGACCGACCGAGGAACCGTGAGCGCCGGCCGGCGACGGGCGGACAAGAAGGCCGAGCCAGGTCCCCGACGGTGGCCGCACGCCCTGCTGGTCGCCGTGGGCGTGGTCGCCGCCGCCGCGGCCTGGGTGTTCCTGGTCAGGGCCGCCATCGACTTCGGGCAGGCCGCCCGCGACGGACAGGGCGTCGCCTGGGCGGTCTGCGCCGCCGCGACCCTCGGCGCCGCGGTGTGCCTGCTGCTGGTGTTCGTCCTGGTCGCGCGGGGCTGGGCGCTGCTCGGGCTGCGCAGCGACTACCAGCCGCGCCGGTCGTCGGGCCGGCGCGCGTCCCGCTGACCCACCCCGATCCGGCGAGAAGTCGTGCTGCACCGTCGCCACGTGTGCGCGATGCGCACGAATGTACGCATGGTGAGACATTGCGCTGGCCAGGGGCGCGGGCTTCGGCTTAGCGTCCGAGGGTGACCTCCACCACCGCGCGTACGTCGTCCGTGCCGTCTCGGGGCCTGTGGCCCGTCATCCTCTGCTGGGTCGCCGTCGCCCTCGACGGCTTCGACCTGGTGGTGCTGGGGGCGGTGATCCCGGTGCTCGGCAAGACCGGTGCGCTCGGCTTCACCGACACGTCGCTGACCCTGGTCGCCACGATCGGCCTGGTCGGCGTCGGCATCGGCGCGGTGCTGATCGGCCCGCTGACCGACCGGTTCGGCCGGCGCCGGAGCCTGATCTCGTGCATCGCGGTCTTCTCCGTGTGCACGCTGCTGGTCGCCGTCGCGCCGAGCATCACCGTGTTCGCCGTGCTCCGCTTCGTCGCCGGCCTGGGGCTGGGCGCCTGCCTGCCCACGGCGCTGGCGTTCATGACGGAGTACGCGCCCTCCGACCGCGGCGGGTCCGCGGTGACCCGGACGATGACCGGCTACCACGTGGGCGCGGTGCTCACCGCGCTGCTCGCGCTGGTGCTGGTCGACCGCGTCGGGTGGCAGGCGATGTTCGTGGTCGGCGGCGTGGCCGGGCTGCTGACCCTGCCGGTGATGTGGGCGCGGCTGCCCGAGTCGGAGGCGTTCCTCGCCGCCCGGGACGGCGCCGCGCCGGTGCGTGCCTCG
Organism: Nocardioidaceae bacterium; assembly: GCA_035718765.1. GTDB lineage: Bacteria > Actinomycetota > Actinomycetes > Propionibacteriales > Nocardioidaceae > Nocardioides_B. The sequence continues at coordinate 2,478 of DASTGV010000498.1, read as the reverse complement.
GCCGTGGTGAAGGGGCGGTTCCTGGCGATCAGCCTCGCGCTGTGGGTGGCGTCCTTCATGGGGCTGCTGCTGGTCTACGGGCTGAACACCTGGCTGCCGAAGATCATGGAGGTCGCGGGCTACTCGACCGGTGACGCGCTCGGGCTGCTGCTCGCGCTGAACCTCGGCGCCGTCACCGGCCTGCTGGTCGCCGGACTGATCTCCGACGCGCGCGGCAACAAGCCGACCGTGCTGGCGTGGTTCGCGCTGGCGGCGGTGTTCCTGGCCGGGCTGAGCATCAAGCTCGAGTCGACGGTGGCGGTGTACGTCGCGGTCTTCCTCGCCGGGGTGTTCGTGTTCAGCGCGCAGGTGCTGGTCTACGCGTTCGTGGGTCACCTGTACCCGCCGGACGTCCGCGGCACCGCGCTCGGCCTGGCCGCCGGCGTGGGCCGGATCGGCGCCATCGTCGGGCCGTTCCTGGGCGGGGCGCTGGTGACGGCGGGGATCGCGTACCCGTGGGGGTTCTACCTGTTCGCCCTCGCGGCGGTGCTGGCCGTGCTCGCGCTGACGTTCGTGCCGGCGCACGTCACGGCGCCGGAGCGGCAGCCGGCCCAGCGGTCCTAGCGGTCCGCGAGCCGCCGCACGAACTTCAGGCCGGACCAGGTGGCGTCGACCGCGGCCACCTTGACGTCCACGACACCGGCGGCCAGCCCGACCTCCCGGACCACGTTCTCGTCGAGGTCGGTGGCCACCCGGCTCGCCTTCTTCGGCCAGCACACCCACACCATCCCGTTGCCGGCGGTCCGGTCGAGCACCAGCGGCAGCCGCTTCTCGAGCCGCGCCAGCGAGGTGCAGAACAGCAGCGTGACGTCGACCCGGCGCGGCAGGCGCGAGGTGTACGGCGCGCCGCCGAGCAGCTCGTCGACGTGGTCCGGTCCCCCGTCGACGTACACCACCAGGCCCGGCTTCAGGCCGAGCTTCTGCGGGAGCGGTGTCCCGGAGTAGCCGTGCGTGGTCACGCCCACGCATTCTGCCCGGGTTTCGGGCGCCGACCGGGCGCGTGTCAGGATCGGGCACGTGATCCGGCGTCTTCTCGTGCTCTGTGTGTCCCTGGCCTGCTGCCTCGCGCTGTCCTCCTGCAACAGCAACAGCGACCCGAAGACCGTCGACGGGTTCCCGGCCTACGTCACGACCAACGACGAGAAGGGCGCGCAGAACTTCGCGCGGTACTGGATCAGCACCCTCAACCAGGCCACCACCTCGGGCAGGACCGCGAAGTTCAAGTCGCTGAACAAGGACAGCTGCGACGTGTGCACGGACTTCGCCAAGCAGCTCGACACGATCTACGGCGCCGGCGGGCACGTCGAGACCGACGGCTTCAAGGTCAAGAAGATCGCCAACGAGGCGGGGATCCCCAAGCCCGGTGCCGGCGTCAGCGTGGTGCTGACCGCGACCCCGCAGAAGGTCGTCAAGAGCAAGGGCGCCGCCCCGCGGTCGCTCAAGGGCGGTGACCTGCGGCTGCGGCTGATCATGGTCCGCGACAAGAGCCACTGGGTGATGGACCGCGTCGACGTCGGGTAGGCGCGGGGTCTGTCTCGAGCAGATGCCGCGTCAGCGGGCGTGGCATCCGCGCCCGGTCCGGCCAGGCGGAGGTGCGAGAGCGCAGCGGGCTGCGCCGAGCGCCGACAACGCCGCCGGCCGGGATGCGGGGCCGCGCACGCCGCGGCAGATGTGAGAGACAGGCCCCTATCTCCAAGTGGTCCGCAGGGCGGTGGTCACGTCGAACGGGTCGCTGCCGCGGTGCGTGACCAGCACGCCCTCGCCCTCCGGGCTGCCGGTGTACACCGCCGGTCCGCCCCCGACCCAGTGGTCCCAGGCGGCGGCGAAGGCCTGGGCCCGCTTGCCCGTCGTACCCAGCACCGACGGCACGCTGTGCCACACCTCGCCGTCGGGGCGCAGCCGACCGAAGGCCGCCTTGAGGCCGTCGTAGTTGTCGATCGGCCCGGTCAGCACCCAGCGGGGCAGCACGTACCTCGGCGCGGCCATCGGTGACACCACCTCGTCGAGGGCGGTGGCGAAGGCGGCCGAGACCGTCGTGTCGACCCCCTCGAGCGAGCACCGCCGCTCCCCCAGCGGGTCGATCTCGACGCGTACCCCGTCCGCACCGACGGGCGCGAGCCCGGCCGCGTGCAGGCCGTCCGCGACGGCGTAGGCGATCTGCTCCAGGCTCGGCCGGGCCGCCAGGTCGTCAGCCAGCCGGCGGCCGCGGTCGATGGCGACGAACGTCTGGATGCCGAGCATCGTGACCAGCCCCAGGCCGATCACCACCGCCGGGGTGAGGTTCAGCAGGAACGCGGTCAGCGAGATCACGAGCCCGATCGCCACCGAGAAGTGCGGCCGCCAGGGGTGCAGCCGCCCGTCGCGCACCCGCAGGTCGTCCCCGTGCAGCACCACGGGTGCCGGCACGACCACGGTCTCCATAGGCGCGCTCGGCAGGAT
>DASTGV010000497.1:0-5127 GCA_035718765.1 Nocardioidaceae bacterium | reverse complement strand
CCGGTCAGCCACGGCTGGCTGACCGGCCGCGGCTCGAGCAGGGCCCGGCCGTTGCCGGCGCACTCGAGGGTGACGCGTTCGGTGGTGCGCGGCATCGCCTCCAGGTCGGCCAGCGACAGGTCCACGGCGGACCCCGCGCCGCCGTCGACCCGGAGCCGCCAGGTGTCCGGGTCGACCGCCGGGATGTCGTAGTGCACGAGCACGTAGTGCAGGCCGACCGGGGTGAGGTCCCAGCGCAGCGCCTCGGCCGGCATCGCGTGGTTGCGGGCGGCCAGGGCCAGCTCGTCACGGGAGATGCCCTCGCCGGGCTCGGCGACCCGGGCGGCGGCGCGGTCCTGCCAGGTCGGGAGGCTCATGCGAGCACGCTAACCCCGTGGGCGCAGGCGGAGGTAGGGCGCCGGGTCGACCGCTTTGGCGAGGCCGCTGCCCGCCCGGCGCACCTCGAAGTGCAGGTGGCAGCCGTCCGGAGCGCCCTCGTCGCCGGCCCGTGCGACGAGCTGTCCCGGGCGCACGACGTCGCCGGGGTCGACGTACACCCTGCGCACGTGGCCGACCAGGACGTCCCACCCGGCGGGGCCGCCGGTGCGGACCCGGAACGCGTAGGGCCCGTACGCCGGCCCCGGCGCACCCGCCGAGGCCGGGTCGACCACCGTGCCGCGGACCGCCGAGAAGAGCCGGGTGCCGCACGGCATCGCCACGTCGATGCCGTGGTGGAAGCCCTGGCGGCCCGGGCAGCGCGGGTCGTGGGCGTAGTACGGCGCGACCGTGCACCCGTAGCCGATCATCACCCGGTGCGCCCCGGCGAACCAGGGACTGGTCCGCGGGCGGCGGTCCCGGGTGAAGAAGCGCCAGCGTGGGTCGGTCCGGTCCGGCGTGGCCCGGGTCGGGGACGCGCTGACGGTGGCGGAGGGCGCGGTCGGGGCCGGGGAGTGCGCCGGGGAGTGCGCCGGGGAGTGGGTCACGGTGGCGACCGGCCGGCCCTCCCCGCTGCACCCGGCCAGCAGCAGGAGCGCGAGAGCACCGGCCACCGTCCGCACGCTCCGAGCGTAGGACCCGAGCCCTTCGTTGGTTGTTCATTGCACGTTCTCGCGGGAGACCCGGTCCGGGACGCCCGGTGTCCCTAGCGTCGCCGGCGCCGGCCCTTCTCGGCGGCCGGCCTGACACAGGAGGATTCTCGGGTGGACCTTCCACGCTCCCGCGCGGCCGCAGCCGTCGCCGCGCTCTCCCTCGTCGTGGGCGGCGGTGCCGCCACGGCGGCCCGGCTCGCGACCCACGCCGGTCCGCAGTCGGACGGCACCGCGATCACCCCGGTCGGCTTCAAGGTGACCCCGGCCGGCACCCAGACCACGCTCGGCGACCTGCCCCTGACCACCGCCCTCTCCCCGGACGGCAGGACGATGCTGGTCAGCAACGACGGCCAGGGCACGCAGTCGCTCCAGGTCGTCGACACCGCCACGTCCAAGGTCGTGCAGACGATCGAGTACGACTCGCCGAAGGCGCTGTTCGTCGGCCTGGCCTTCAGCCCCGACGGCACGAAGGCGTACGCCGGAGGCGGCGGCCAGCAGGTCGTGCACGCGTACGACGTGCGGGGCACCGGCGACGACGCGCACCTCACGGAGACCACGCCCTACCCGCTGCCGAGGACCAACCCGGCCGGCCAGCCGGTGAACATGTTCCCGGGCGGCCTGGACACCACCGACGACGGCTCGAAGATCGTGGTCGCCGACCACCTCGCGGACGCCGCCAGCGTCGTGGACACCACGACCCGGGCGGTCCAGACCGTGGCGGTCGGCCACGCGCCGTACACCGCGGTGGTGCACGGCAGCACGGCCTACGTCTCCAACCAGGGCGCCACGACGGTCTCGGTGCTCGACATCGGCGGCGCGACGCCGACGGTGACGAGGACGATCCAGGTGGGCACGCACCCCAACGCGGAGCTGCTCTCCCGGGACGGCGGCACGCTGTTCGTGGCGAACGGCGACAGCGACGACGTCAGCGTCGTGGACACCGCGAGCGGCACCGTGACCAGGACGATCAGCCTCGCGCCGTACGCCGGCGCCCGGGTCGGCAGCAACCCGGTGGGGATGTCGCTCTCGCCCGACGAGAGGTCGCTCTACGTCAGCAACTCCGGCAACAACGCGGTCGCCGTGGTCGACGTCGCGGCCGGCCGGGTCACCGGCACCGTGCCCACCGCGTGGTACCCGACCGGTGTCGTGGCCACGGCGGACAAGCTGTTCGTGGCCAACGCGAAGGGGTTCGGCGCCGGGCCGAACGACGGACCCGGCTACCCCGACCCGACGTCCACGACGCCCCGCAGCCCCGACCAGTACGTCGGCTCGATGATGAAGGGCACGCTGTCGACGGTCCCGCTGCCGCTGTCGGACGACCGGCTGGCGTCGTACACCAGGACGGTGCAGGCCGACGACGGGTTCGACCGTCCGGCACCCGGCAGCGACGGGACACCGGCGATCAAGCACGTGATCTACGTGGTGCAGGAGAACCGCACCTTCGACCAGGTCTTCGGCTCGCTCGGCAAGGGCGACGGCGACAAGTCGCTGAACCTGTTCGGCCAGGAGACCGCGCCGAACCAGCGGCAGCTGCAGCGCAAGTTCGTGACGCTCGACAACTTCTACGCCAACGCCGAGATCAGCGCGCAGGGCTGGAACTGGTCGGTGGCCGCGAACTCCAACCCCTACGCCGAGGCGTTGTGGCCCGCGAACTACTCGGGACGCAAGGGCACCTACCCGTCGGAGACCCACGACCCCGCGATCGCGCCGAACCGGGACGTCGACGACGCCTACATCTGGCACCGGCTGGACAAGCAGGGGGTGTCGTTCCGCAACTACGGCTTCTACGTCGAGGGCGGTGACCGGGCCGGGGACCCGGTGCTGGACGCGCACACCGACCACGCGTTCCACGGCTACGACCTCGCCTGCCCGGACAACCCGGACACGTTCACGCCGCGGTCCGCGAGCTGCGGCACGCCGCGGTACACCGAGTGGAAGCGCGAGTTCGACCAGTACGTCGCCGACGGCGACCTGCCCACGGTCGAGTTCCTCCGGCTGCCGAACGACCACACGTCGGGCACCAAGCCGGGCATGCCGACCCCGCGCGCGTACGTCGCCGACAACGACCTCGCGCTCGGCCGGGTCGTGGACGCGGTCTCGCACTCGCCGTACTGGAAGGACACCGCGATCTTCGTGACCGAGGACGACGCCCAGAACGGCCCCGACCACGTGGACGCGCACCGCACCATCTCGCAGGTGATCAGCCCGTACACCCAGCACGGCAAGGTCGACTCGACGTTCTACTCCACGGCGTCGATGCTGCGCACCATCGAGAACATCGTCGGTGTCCCGCCGCTGACCCAGTTCGACACGTTCGCGACGCCGATGGTCGCGTCGTTCGGGACGGAGGCGGACCTCGACCCGTTCACCGCGCTGGTGCCGGAGGAGGCCGGGAACCACACCAACGGCGTGGACGCGCCGATGGCGTCGGTGTCCGAGCAGCAGCAGCTCGACAAGGAGGACCAGATCAACGAGCGCACGTTCAACGAGGCGATCTGGAAGTCCGTGAAGGGCGCCGGGTCGAGGATGCCCGCGCCCAGGCACACGCTGTGGGGTGCGGTCCCGTTCGTGAAGGACGACGACGAGTGACCCGCGGGCGGCTTCGGTAGGTTCGTCCGCATGGCCGACCTGCACGACCTGACCGCCCTCGAGCAGGGCAGGGCCGTCCGGTCCGGTGAGGTGTCACCGGTCGACCTCGTCGACCACTACCTCGACCGGATCGGGCGGCTCTCCGACTCCGTGGGCGCGTTCGTCACCGTGACCGGCGACCTGGCCCGCAGGCAGGCGGTGCTCGCCGCCGACGGGGTCGGCGACACCGGCTCCCCCCTGTACGGCGTGCCGACGGCCGTCAAGGACCTCAACGCCACCGCCGGTGTCGTGACGCAGTTCGGCTCCGCGACGATGGCCGGCTACGTGCCGCAGGTGTCCGACGAGGTGGTGCTCCGGCTCGAGCGGGCCGGCACGATCAGCCTCGGCAAGACCAACACGCCCGAGTTCGGCTCCCCGTGCTACACCGAGCCGGACGTCGCGCCGCCGGCGCGCACCCCGTGGGACCTCGACCGGATGGCCGGCGGCTCGAGCGGCGGTGCGGCGGCCGCCGTCGCCGCCGGCCTGGTCCCGCTGGCGCAGGGGTCCGACGGCGGCGGGTCGATCCGGATCCCCGCGAGCTGCTGCGGGCTGTTCGGGCTCAAGCCCACGCGCGGCCGGATCAGCAGCTCCCCGGAGTACGGCGACCCGGTCGGTCTCGCCACGGCGGGGCCCATCGCGCGCACCGTGCGCGACGCCGCCGCGATGCTCGACGTGCTCGCGGGTCCGGCCGTCGGCGACCCGTTCTGGGCACCGCCCCCGCCGCGGTCGTTCCTGGCGTCCTGCGACGTGGAGCCGGGACGGCTGCGGATCGCGCGGTTCCGCACCCCGGTGATCGCGGACGCGCCGGTGCATCCCGAGGTGGTCGAGGCCTACGAGTCCGCGACCCGGCTGCTGCTGTCCCTGGGGCACGACGTGGAGGAGATCGACGTACCGGTGCCGCCGGAGGCGGTGACCACGTTCGAGACCTGCTGGGCCGTGCTCACCGCGCTGGCGGTCGTCCCGCCCGGCACCGAGCACCTGCTGCGCCCGCTGACCGCGTGGCTGTCCGAGCGCGGGCGGGCGGTCTCGGGGCCGGAGTTCGGGCTCGCGGTGGCGGAGGCGCGGCGGATCGCGGCCCGGGCGGTGCAGGCCCTCGCGCCCTACGACGCCGTGCTCACACCCACGCTGGCCCAGCCGCCGCTGCCCGTCGGGGCGATCCGCGACGACGCCGACCCGGCCCGCGACTTCGAGAACCAGAAGGCCTTCACGCCCTGGACGTCGGCGTGGAACCTCACCGGCATGCCCGCGGTCTCGCTGCCCCTGCACATGACCCGCGACGGCCTCCCGGTCGGGGTGATGCTGGCCGGCCGCCCCGCGGAGGAGCACGTCCTGCTGTCCCTCTCGGCGCAGGTGGAGGCCGCCGCCCCGTGGCTCGACCGGAGACCGCCGTGCTGGTGAGCGACTGGGCGACCGCCCTCGCCCCCCACGGCCT
>DASTGV010000496.1:0-8273 GCA_035718765.1 Nocardioidaceae bacterium | reverse complement strand
CGAGCGTCGCGGGTGGGCGGCCGACCGGGTGCGGCGTCAGGTCATCCGTGGACGCCGGCGCCCGCCCACGCGGCGTCGACGGCGTTGGCCTGCGGGGTACCGGGACCGAAGAGGTCCGTGGCCGCGGCCAGCGTCGCGTCGCGCGCGCCGTGGTAGTCGGTGTTCGAGGTCATGTAGACCGTGAGCGCGCGGTACCAGATCCTCGCGGCGTCGTCGTGCCCGATGCCGATCACGGGCGGGGCGCCACAGGTGTCCGAGCTGTACGACACCCCGTTGAGGACCTTGGTCCCGGACCCCTCCGACACCAGGTAGAAGAAGTGGTTGCCCACACCCGAGGAGTAGTGCACGTCGAGCTGGCCGACGTTCGGGTCCCAGCAGTCGGCGGAGCTGCCGTCCGAGGAGGGGGTGTCCATCCGGCGGATGCCGACGTGGTTGACGAGGTCGAACTGCTCGCCGATCAGGTAGTCGCCCGGGTCGCTGGGGTTGTTGGCGTAGAACTCCACCGCCGTGCCGAAGATGTCCGAGGTCGACTCGTTGAGGCCGCCGGACTCACCGAAGTAGTTCAGGTTCGCGGAGTGCTCGGTGACGCCGTGCGACATCTCGTGGCCGGCCACGTCGAGCGAGGTGAGCGGTCCGTAGTTGGTGCCGTCGCCGTCGCCGTACGTCATCTTCGTGCCGTCCCAGAACGCGTTGACGTAGTCCACGCCGTAGTGCACCCGGTTGAACGAGCCCGCCCCCGTGTCGAAGATGCCGTTGCGGCCCTGGACGTTCTTGTAGTAGTCCCAGGTCGCGTTGGTGCCGTACTGCGCATCGACACCCGCCGACTCGCGGCTGCTGGTGGTGCCGTCGCCGAAGCTGGGGTCCGGGCTGGTGAACAGCGCCCCGTCCAGGCAGCTGCTGCCGAGGACCTGGCAGGGCGCCGCGTCCTGGCCGTTGTTCATGTCGGTCGTGTAGGTGTTGCCGCGCGTCGGGTCCTTCAGCTCGTACGACGACCCGTTCTGCGTCAGCTGCAGCGGCACGGTGCCGCCGTACAGCGACTGGCCGGAGCCGTCGATGGTCTCGATCTGCTGCTCCCGGTGCAGCACCGCACCGGTCCTGGCGTCCACGAAGGACGCGAGGCGGCTGGGTGTCCCGTCCTTCTGCGTGCCGCCGGTGACCACCTCGTAGGCGAGGCGCGGCGTCGCGCCGGTCGCGTCGACCACCAGCTTGGTGCTCTCGACCTTGTCCCCGCTGATCGAGCGGGTGACCTGGCTCGGGGCGACGGCGGCCGCGCCGGCCCTGGCCCTGCTCACGGTGGGTACCACCGACAGCGTGAGGTCCTGGGACAGCGTCTGGCTGCGGCCCTCCCACGCGCCCTGCGGGGACTGGTGCACGACCAGGTCGCCACCCAGCACGGGCAGCCCGGCGTAGCTCCGCACGAGGCGGACGTGACGGGTGCCGTCGGGGTCGACGAGCGCGCCCGTCACGGTGAACGACTGACCGTTGCCGGAGCGCACCGCCTGCGGGTGGGCGGCCACCGCCTGCAGCGCGGCCCGCGCCACGGCGCCGTCGTCGGCCACGCTGCGGGTGAACCCGTGGGACCGTGGGGCGGCGCTGCTGGCCGAGACGGCTCCGACGACGGAGGTGGTGGTGCCGGCGACGAGGGTCGCGGCCAGCAGGGCGGCCGCGGTAGTTCCTGTCCTGCGCATGGCGGAGCCTTTCCCCGAGGGAGCACGCCCGCTGGGCGTGCCGGGTGTCCTCTCCACCCTCCCTCAGCGGGCGTCCAGGTGGGAACCCGCGAAAACGGGTCAGGTTTTCGCGCCTGCACGCCCCGGCATCCTGTCCAGTCCGGCTACTCCTGGACGGGTGACCCGGGCGGACCATGGTGGCCTCCGTCCCGCCGCACCTAGCCTCGGACCGTCGGCCGGCCGGGGGCGCCGGCCCCTGCCGGTTCGCCGACCCACCGGATCGGAGGCGCGTCCATGGCGCGGAGGAGCGCGGCTGCGGCCGCCCTGGCGGGGACGGTCACCCTGCTGGTCTCCGCCGGGGTGGTGTCCTCCGGGGAGGCGGCGCACGCGACGTTCCCCGCACCCAACGGGAGCATCGCGTTCGCGGCGAACGCCGGCTCCGGCTCCGGCTCGGAGATCTACTCCATCCGCGCCGACGGGACGGGCCTGCGGCGGCTCACGCACCTGGCCGGCGACGCGACGCACCCGGACTGGAGCCCGTCGGGACGGCGGATCACCTTCGCCCTCGCCCGCAAGGACGGCTCCAGCCACGTCATGGTGATGCGGGCCGACGGCCGGAACCTCCGGGACCTGACCCGCTCCGGCTTCGAGACCCAGCCGTCGTTCACCCCCGACGGGCGCCACCTGCTGTTCGCCTGCGACTGCGGCCCGCAGGGGATCTTCATGATGGGCGACGACGGCACCGACCGGCACCGGCTGACCACCCACGAGTTCCCGGACGCGGCCGACAGCGACCCGAACGTCTCCGCGGACGTCCGGACCGTCACGTTCGTCCGGCACCAGGTCGACGGGCAGCTGCAGGCCCTGCTCGCCGTCGACCTCAGCGGGGCCCACGAGCGCCGGGTCGTCCCGTACGAGCGTGACGTCGCGCCCAAGCACGACTGGGCACCGAGCAGCCGGCAGATCGTGCTCACGGTGGACGCCGACTACCCCGGCGGGCGCTCCCCCAACGTCGCCACGGTGCGGCGGGACGGGTCGCACCTGCGGCTGCTCACCCACTACGCCGGGGGCAGGTACGGCGCCGTCGCGGGCTCCTACTCCCCCGACGGCCGCTGGGTCGTCTTCCGGGTCGAGAACCTCAAGGCCAGGACCTTCCGGCTCTACAAGATGCACCCGGACGGCAGCCACCGGGTGCTGGTGGCCCGGCTGCCGTTCTCGCCGCGCCAGCCGGACTGGGGCCGCCGGCCGCTCCCCTGACCGCCGGTCTCGTGGCTCAGTCGTCCCGGTGCTCGGTCGGCGTCCGGATCCGCTCGAGCCGGGTGCGCAGCAGCCCCTCCCGGTGGGCGTTGCCGTGCAGTCCGACGTAGCGGTCCCCGAACACCGCGAGCAGCGCGTCGTCGAGGCGGCGCACGGCTCCCGGCGGGTACCGGTAGTCCATCCGGGCGTTGATGGCGGCGCTGTCCACGGACGTGAGCAGGCCGGCGAGCTCCTCCAGCGAGGTGATGCCCAGCTCCAGCAGCAGCCCGGACACCCAGGCGTAGTGGTCGGTGCGCGACCAGCCCGCGTCGGTGTACTGGGCGGCGAGGAAGTTCGCCAGGTCCTGCGCGCTGATCCTGGGGTCCGCGGCGTCGTCCTCGGGCTGCTGGTCGGGCACGGTGGCCTGCAGCCGGTCGCGGATCAGCGAGAACTCGCGGTCGGCGAGCTCGAGCAGGCCGGCCGCCAGGGTGAAGCGCCGGTCGAGGTCCGGCACGTGCTCCTCGGGGATGGTGCCCTTGTAGCGGATCGCGTGCTCGAACTCCGCCCAGGCGTGCTGGAGCACCGTGCGGACCTGCACCTGGGCGGGCCGGTCGCCGAACGGGTCGTGCCGCACCAGCAGGTGCCGGCTGGCGTAGCCGAACCGACCCTCCCGCGCGGTCTCCAGCCCCATGTCGCGGTCGTCGAGCACGGTGAGCTGGTCACGCATCAGCTCGGCGACCGCGCTGACGTCGCTGTGGATGTAGGTGATCACGCGGACGCCGACCTGGTCGGTGATCTCGCGCAGCGGGTCGGAGAACACGGGCCGGCCGTCGACGGAGCGGTCGGCCTTGGCCGCGAAGGACGCCACGCTCTTCGCGCGGCCCGTGACGCTGAGGTAGTTGATGCCGGCGTCGTCGAGCAGGGTGCGCACCAGGTCGACGTAGAGCTCGGTCGTCTCCCGCACGGACGGCTGCGCGGCGGCGTACTCCTGCACGGCCTGGCGGACCGGGTCGCGGTCGGCCCGTGGCACCGACTCGCGCGGCGTCGGCTCGTGCCCGGCGGGCAGCGTGGGCGTGACGATGTAGCCGGTGGCCAGGTCGCCGTACGTCGTGGTGTCCTCGGGCCGTCGCTGCGAGAAGAGCGCGACGTAGGCGCAGACCACGGCGTCCACCTGGTCCTCGGCGCGGCGCAGGTCGGCCTTGGTGGCGGCGCTCTCGACCTGCGTCACCAGCGCGTGCCAGGCGTCGTGGCCGGACAGCCGCAGCGCGGGCGAGGCGCTCTCGAGCCCCTCGAGGCGGCGCATCAGCTCGCGCAGCGCGGCCTGGAGGTCGGCGAGCGGGCGGCCGGGCTTGTTCTTGTACTTCAGCGTCCGGCCGAGGTGGAACAGCGCGACCGTCGCGGGGTGCGGGTACACCTCGATCGCCCGCCGCGGAGCGCGCGACGCCGGGTCGATGTCGAGGCCGAGCGCGTCCGCGAGCCGCCGACCCCGGGAGCCGTGCGCGAACTCCCGCTTGCCGGTGTTCGACGGGTGGGCGCCGGCGTCGAAGCGGGCGAAGTCCCGGTTGAGGGCGGCCTCGCACGGCCGGTTGCCGGTGGCGTTCTCGACGACGAGGGACGCGTCGACGCCGACGAGGCACGGCCCCTCGGTGTACGGCGCGAGGGCCGCCAGCACCGACGCGTCGTCGGTGGCGGCCGACACGTGCACGAGGACGCCCTCGTCGTCGAGGACCGCGATGCCGCTGGGGTTGCGCTGACCCCAGGCGAGGTCCACGCCGACGAAGTGCACGGACCTCAGGCGACCGGGAGCTCGCGGGCCAGGAACGCGAGCGTGCGCTCCCAGGCCAGGGCGGACGCGGCCGGGTGGTGCAGGGAGAAGTCGGAGTTGTCGAAGGCGTGGTTGGCGCCCTCGTAGGTCTCGAACTCGACGGTGGCGTCCCCGGCGGTCACCGCCGCGCGGATCCGCTCCACGGTGGGCCCGTCGATGTAGTCGTCGGCGGTGCCGAAGTGGTGCAGCGACGGGGCGGTGACCTGCGGCGCGAGGTCGAGCAGGCCCGGGATCGCCGAGCCGTAGTAGCTGACCAGCACGTCCGGGGCGTCCACGGCCGCCACGTTGAAGCCGAGCCCGCCACCGAAGCAGAAGCCGACCACACCGGTGCCGCCGGCGACCTCGTCCCGGCCGCGCAGGGCCTCGAGCGCGGCCACCGCGTCCGCGACCGTGGTCGCCCAGTCCAGCTTCTGCGCCCGGCCCATCGCCTCCTCGATCGCGCCCGGCGCGGACTCGTCGATCGGGCCGGCGCCGAGCCGCCAGTACAGCTCGGGGGCGAGCACGACGTAGCCGGCCTCGGCCAGGTCGGCCGCCCGCCGGCGGATGTAGCCGCTGACCCCGAAGATCTCCTGGAGCAGGAGCAGCCCGGGCCCGGAGCCGGACGCGGGGTGCCACAGGTGGGCGGGCATCGCCCCGGCGTCGGTCGGGACGGTCACGGGCTCGGGCTCGGGTCGGGTCATAGGGGTGAGTATCACCCGTGCAGCGCGAGCGCGTGCCGGGCGGCCTCCCGGGCGCGGGTCCGGTCCCCCGCCGCGTCGTAGGCCAGCGCCAGGCGGAACCAGGACCGCCAGTCGTCCGGGCACTGCGCGACCTCGGCGCGCATCGTCGCGAACAGGCCGTCCGCGGCAGCCCGGTCCACCCGTCCCGAGGGCCGGCGGGGCAGGTCGTCGACCGGCAGCCCGCCCTCCGCCTCGAGCGCGGCGGCCAGCACGGAGGTACGCCGGCCGAAGTCGATCTCGCGCCACACCAGGAGCAGCCCGAGCAGCGGGAGCACCAGCAGCGCGACGCCGAGGGCGACGCCGACCGCCGACCCGCTGCGGAGCAGCCCGACGCCCCGGAAGCCGATGAAGCCGGCGTAGAACACCAGCACGAGCACCATCACCGCGACGGTGGCCTTGGTCCGCACGTCCGCCCCGGTCTCAGTCCAGACCCATGAACGCCTCGAGGCCCACGGTCAGGCCCGGGGCGCCGGCGATGCTGCGGAGCCCGAGCAGCACCCCGGGCGTGAACGAGACCCGGTCCAGCGAGTCGTGGCGGATCGTGAGGGTCTCGCCCAGGCCGCCGAGGATGACCTCCTGGTGAGCGACCAGGCCCCGGATCCGCAGGCCGTGCACGCGGATCCCCTCGACGTCGGCGCCGCGGGCCCCCTCCAGCGACGTCGAGGTGGCGTCGGGGATGGGGCCGGAGCCGGCCTCCTTGCGCGCGGCGGCCACCAGGGACGCCGTACGCCGGGCCGTGCCGCTGGGCGCGTCGGCCTTGTCCGGGTGGTGCAGCTCGACGATCTCGACGGACTCGTAGAACGGCGCGGCCTCGACCGCGAACCGCATCATCAAGATCGCGCCGATGGAGAAGTTGGGGGCGACGAGGACCCCGGTGCCGGGCGCGTCGTCGAGCCAGGCGCGCAGCCGGGCGAGCCGGTCCTCGTCGAAGCCGGTGGTGCCGACGACGGCGTGAATGCCGTGCCGGACGCAGAACTCCAGGTTGTCCATGACGACGTCGGGATGGGTGAAGTCGACGACCGCCTGCGCGCCGGCCCCGACCAGGTCGGCCAGCCTGTCGTCGTCGGCCCCGGTGTCGACCCGGGCGACCAGCTCGAGGTCGTCGGCGGCCTCGACGGCCCGGCAGACCTCGGCGCCGACCTTGCCGCGGGCACCCAGCACCCCGACCTTCATGGGTTCGCTCACGGGCCCAACCTAGGCCATCCCCGATCCCGTCCGGTCATCAGGCTCCTACCTGAACTGGCGACACATCAGATTCTGATCTAATGTTGGTGTCATATCAGACCTGAGCCTGAACGAGGAGCCGACGATGCCGGTGGTGCTGACCGTCGACCAGCGCGCCAGCCGAGCGGCCGCGGACGCCGTCCCTGACCTGCTCGCACGGCTCGCGCCGGTGCCGGCGCTGCGGTCGTTCCAGCGCACGGCCGGCGACGAGGTGCAGGGCGTGCTCGACGACGCCGAGGCGGTCGTGTCGGCGGTCGCGGTGGTGCTGCGCGACGGGGGCTGGCACCTGGGGATCGGCGTCGGGCCGGTGGAGCAGCCCCTGCCGGCGGAGGCCCGGGCCGGCCGCGGGGCGGCGTACGTGCACGCGCGGGAGGCGGTCACCCGGGCCAAGTCGGCACCGCACCGGCTCGGGGTGGTCGGTGACGACGCGTACGCTGCCGAGCAGCTGGAGACCGTGCTCGGCCTGTGGGCCGGGGTCCTCGAGCGGCGCACCGACCGCGGCTGGGAGGTCGCCGACGCGCTCGACGAGGGCCTCTCCCACGTCGAGGCGGGACGGCGGCTGGGGATCAGCCAGTCGGCGGTCACCCAGCGCACGCAGGCCGCAGGCCTCGTCGACGAGCGCCGGGCGCGTCGGCTGGCCACGCAGCTGCTGTCGGCCATGCTGGCCGGTGAGCAACGGGAGGAGGTGGGGCGATGACGGCGCTGGTCGCGGTGCTGGTCGCCGTCCTGGTGGTGGCCGCGGTGCTGTCGCTCGCGCTCGCCGGCCGCAGTCCCGCCGCTCGGCTCGCCGCGTTCGTCACCGTGGGCACGCTCGCGTTCCTGGGCCTCCTCGCGGTCATCGGCGGCACGGAGGCCCCACCCGGCGGCCTGGTCGCCAAGACCCTGCTCGTGGACCTGTTCGTCGTCGCCGTCCTGGGTGGCAGCCCGGTGACCGCGACCGTGCTCTGGCTGGTCGACCGCGGCAGCAGCCGGCCCGACACCCTCGACCGGGCCGGCGAGGTGCTGCGCGGCGGGGCCTGGATCGGCGGCTTCGAGCGGGCCGCGGTGTTCGCGGCGCTGGCCGCCGGCTGGCCGGAGGGGCTCGCGGTGGTGCTGGCCCTCAAGGGCCTGGGTCGCTACTCCGAGCTCCGCGGCCAGCCGGGAGAGGCCGCCGGCGGGGTCGCCGAGCGGTTCATCATCGGCACCTTCGCCAGTGTGCTGTGGGCCTGTGCGTGCCCCCGGACGTACCTCTCCCTGCTCACCCGCGGGCTCGGCTGAGGGCGGGCCGCTCCCGGGTGAGGTGCGGGTCGATGGGTACCTCTGGAGGGGGGTACCTCTGGAGGGGCACGCACCACCCGAGGAGAGCCGATGACCCAGCCAGCACACCCGTCCGACCTGTTCGAGGTGTCGATCAGGTCCGCCTGGGGCGACACCTGGGAGTGGGTGGCTGTCGACCACCTCGCCGCCACCGAGGTGCGCGACCTGCTCGGCCGCCCGAACCTCGCCCATCTCGCGGGCCGCGGGTCCCGCCGGCACGGCGTCCCGCCGGACCAGGCGGACCAGGCGGGCTAGGAGGTCCCGGAATCAGTCCGGCAGCACGTCGAACGGGCCGACGACGGCGAG
>DASTGV010000495.1:0-3609 GCA_035718765.1 Nocardioidaceae bacterium | reverse complement strand
CGACGAGGTCGTGGAGCGCACCCGCTCCCGCTACATCGAGGCCTACGAGCGGCTGACCGGCCGCACCTTCTAGAGCGACGGCTCCGTCCACGCCGTCTGGACGACCTCGACGCCGCGGTCGCGGGTGACCAGCTGTGCCCGCCCGGGCACCGACTTGCGGGGCTTCGCGGTGCCGATGAGCGGGCCCTCGTCCGGGCTGCCGGAGAGCAGGAAGCCCGGCATCGCCAGGTCGCGCAGGCTCTGGATGACCGGCTCGTAGAGCGCCCGCGCCGCACCGCCCGAGCGGCGGGCCAGCGCCAGGTGTAGGCCGACGTCGCGCGCCTGCGCGAGCAGCGGCACCAGCGGGGTCAGCGGCGACCCGGACTGGGTGGCGACCAGGTCGTAGTCGTCGACGACCACGTAGACCTCGGCGCCCGTCCACCAGGACCGGTTGCGCAGCTGGTCGGGTGTCACGTCGGGGCCGGGCAGCCGCTGCTGGAGGTAGGCGGCCAGCTCCGCGACCGCGGGTGCGGCCTGGGTCGCGCTGGTCAGGTAGTGCAGCTGGTAGTCGTCGGGCACCTCGCCGAGCAGCGAGCGCCGGTAGTCGACCACGACCAGCTGGGCCTCCTTGGCGGTGCGGGTGCGCATGACCTCCTGGGCGTACGTGCGCAGCAGCGCGCTCTTGCCGGAACGGCTGTCGCCGAAGGCCAGCAGGTGCGGCTCGCGGTCGATGTCGAGGCCGACCGGCGCGAGGTCGCGCTCGTCGACGGCCAGGAACAGCCGGGGCCCGTCGAGCGAGCCGGTCTCCTGGACCTGCTGGCGGAGCCGGGCCAGCTCGATGCGCTCCGGCAGCAGCCGCAGCTTCGGGCCCTGGCTGCCGCCCCATGCCTTGGCGACCCGCTCGACGAGGTCCTCGACGCCGGCACCGACCGCCACGGTGTCCGGCTGCCCGTCGACGCGGGGCAGCGCGGCGAGGAAGTGCAGCTTCTGGGTGACCAGACCGCGGCCGGGGCGCCCGGCCGGCACCAGCTGGGCCAGCTTGCGGTCGACCTCGGAGTCGTTGGGGTCGCCGAGCCGCAGCTCGAGGCGGGTGCCGAACACGTCGCGCACCGCGGCCCGGAAGTCCGCCCAGCGCGCCGCGCCGGCCACCAGGTGCAGGCCGAACGTGAGGCCGCGCTGCGCGAGCGCCTGCAGCTCCAGCTCCAGCTCGTCGAAGTCGGCGCGCAGCGTGCTCCAGCCGTCGACGACCAGGAACACGTCGCCGTAGCCGTCGTCGGCCGTGCCCTGCCGGCGCCGGGCCCGGTAGGTCTCGATCGAGTCGATGCCCTGCTGCCGGAAGTACGCCTCGCGCCGGTCCACGATGCCCTGGACCTCGGCCACGACGCGCCGTACGACGTCGGGCTCGGAGCGGGTCGCGACGCCGGAGACGTGCGGCAGGTCGGTCATCGGCGCGAAGGTGCCGCCGCCGAAGTCGAGGACGTAGAACTGCGACTCGTTGGGCGTCGAGGTCAGCGCGAGGCTGCTGACGATCGTGCGCAGCAGCGTCGACTTGCCGCTGCGCGGGCCACCGACCACGGCCACGTGGCCGCCGGCGCCGGCGAGGTTCACCCGCAAGACGTCGCGCCGCTGCTCGCGCGGGCGGTCCACGGTGCCCAGCGGTACGTCGAGACCGCCGCGCGCCCGCCACGACGGGGAGACCAGGCCGAGCCCGGGGTCCTCGACGAGGTCCGGCATGAGGGCGTCGAGGGTGTCCGGCACGTCCAGCGGCGGCAGCCAGACCTTGTGCGCCGCGGGACCCTGGCCGGCCATCCGGTCGACGGCGATGTCGAGAACCGACCGGGTGTCGGCCGCCTCGAGGCTCGTCGGGGCGACCTCCAGGACCTCCGGCTCCTCCTCGCGGGGCGCGAGGACGTGACCGACCGTGAACGGCAGGATCGCACGCGCCCGGACCCCGGAGCGGGCGGCGGCCGCACCGCTGCGCCGGGGTGGGGGCCCCGAGACGTAGGCCGCCTTGAACCGGAGCAGCGTCGACTGGTCCGGCTTGAGGTAGCCCAGGCCCGGCACCGGCGGCAGCTCGTAGGCGTCCGGGACGCCGAGGACCGCACGCGACTCCGCGCTGGAGAAGGTGCGCAGGCCGATCCGGTAGGACAGGTGGCTCTCGAGGCCGCGCAGCCGGCCCTCCTCCAGGCGCTGCGAGGCCAGCAGCAGGTGCAGGCCGAGCGAGCGGCCGAGCCGGCCGATGGCCACGAACAGGTCGATGAACTCCGGCTTCGCGGAGAGCATCTCGGAGAACTCGTCGACGACGATGAACAGGCTGGGCAGCGGGGCGAGCGGCTCCCCGGCGGCGCGGGCCTTCTCGTAGTCGCGGACCGAGGCGTAGTTGCCGGCCTCGCGCAGCAGCTCCTGGCGGCGCACCATCTCACCGGACAGCGCGTCCTGCATCCGGTCGACGAGGGTGAGCTCGTTCTCGAGGTTGGTGATCACGGCCGACACGTGCGGCATGTCCGAGAGCCCGGCGAACGTCGCGCCGCCCTTGAAGTCGACGAGCACCATGTTGAGCACCTCGGAGGAGTGCGTCATGGCCAGGCCGAGCACCAGGGTGCGCAGGAACTCCGACTTGCCGGAGCCGGTGGCGCCGATGACCAGGCCGTGCGGGCCCATGCCCTGCTGGGCCGACTCCTTGATGTCGAGGTAGATCGGCGCACCCGTGTCGCCGACGCCGACCGGGACCCGCAGCCGGTCGCGGGCCGGCCGCGGCTGCCACGCCGACGCGAGGTCGAAGGAGCGGACGTCGTCGAGGCCGAGCAGGTCGTTGAGGTCGGGGGTGCCGGACAGCGAGTCCTCGCGCACCGGGCCCTCGGTCGTGTGCAGCGGGGCCAGCCGACGGGCGAAGGCCTCGGCGGTGGCGAGGTCGAGCTGGTCGCCGGCCGCGCGGCTGGCGACCTGGCGCACCCGGAGCGCGGTGACCGCGGCCCGGCCGTCCGGCAGCAGCTCGGGCTCGATGTTCAGGCGCAGCCGGGTCGGGTCGTCGAGCTCCGCCCAGCGTTCGGGCAGGTCGAGCACTGTCACGCCGTGCACGCCCTCCTCGGGGATCAGGTGGTTGCCGGGTGGGAGGTGCCCGCCGTCGACGACGACCAGCACGTGCGGCGCCGCGGCACGCTGGTCGGCGCCGAAGCGCGGCCGGTCCGCGAGGTCCCGCGGCAGCATCGCGGCCAGGTCGTCGACCGAGGTGGTGACCATCCGGCTCGGGCCCAGGGCGTCGCTGTCCTCGGTGCTGTGCGCGTGCGGCAGCCACTTGAGCCACTCCCAGGCTGGCAGCGTCTCGTCGCCGGCGAGCACCGCGACGACCAGGTCGTCGGGGGAGTGGAACGCGGAGACGGAGCAGACCAGCGACCGGGCCAGTGCCCGCGCGTGCTCGGCCTCGCCGGTGATCTCCACGCGGCTGAAGGCGCGCAGGTCCAGGGCCGCGGGCAGGTCGGGCTGGACGCGGTGCACCACGAGGAGCCGGTGCAACGCGGAGGCCGCGACCGGGTCGAGCTGCTCGATCGGGGCGGTCTCCGGCGGCACCAGCTCCAGGGCGAGCGGCTGCGCGGTCAGGCCGTAGCGCACCTGCAGGTGGTGCGGGCTGTC
>DASTGV010000494.1:0-15347 GCA_035718765.1 Nocardioidaceae bacterium | reverse complement strand
GGGGTACTGCAGCGGCAGCACGCCCATGCCGATGAGGTTCGAGCGGTGGATCCGCTCGTAGGACTCCGCGACGACCGCCTTGACGCCGAGCAGCGCCGTGCCCTTCGCGGCCCAGTCGCGTGACGAGCCGGAGCCGTACTCCTTGCCGGCCAGGATCACCAGCGGCGTCCCCGCGGCGAGGTACTTCTCGCTCGCCTCGAAGATCGTGGTCACCGGCTTGTCGTCCTGCGTGAAGTCGACGGTGAAGCCGCCCTCGGTGCCCGGTGCGAGCTGGTTGCGCAGCCGGATGTTCGCGAACGTGCCGCGGATCATCACCTCGTGGTTGCCGCGCCGCGAGCCGTAGGAGTTGAAGTCGCGGTTCTCGACGCCGTGCTCCGAGAGGTACCTGCCGGCCGGCGAGTCCTTCTTGATCGCGCCCGCGGGCGAGATGTGGTCGGTGGTCACCGAGTCCCCGAGCTTCGCAAGCACCCGGGCACCCTCGATGTCCTCCACCGCCGTGGGCTCCTCGGGCATCCCGTCGAAGTACGGCGGCTTGCGGACGTACGTCGAGTCGGCGTCCCAGGCGAACGTGTCCCCGGACGGCGTCTCGAGGTTCCGCCACCGCTCGTCACCCGCGAACACGTCGGAGTAGTCGTCGGTGAACATGTCCGAGGTGATCGCCTGGGCGATGACCTCCTCGACCTCGGCGGCGGTCGGCCAGATGTCCTTCATGAACACGTCGTTGCCGTCGCTGTCCTGGCCCAGCGGGTCGTGGTACAGGTCGAGGTCCATCGACCCGGCCAGCGCGTAGGCGACCACCAGCGGCGGCGACGCGAGGTAGTTCATCTTCACGTCCGGGTTGATCCGGCCCTCGAAGTTCCGGTTGCCGGACAGCACCGACACGACCGACAGGTCGTTGTCGTTGACCGCCTGCGACACCTCGGGGATGAGCGGGCCGGAGTTGCCGATGCAGGTCGTGCAGCCGTAGCCGACGAGGTTGAAGCCGAGCTTGTCGAGGTACGGCGTCAGGCCGGCGCGCTCGTAGTAGTCGGAGACGACCTTCGACCCGGGGGCCAGCGTCGTCTTGACCCACGGCTTGCGCTGCAGGCCCTTCTCGACCGCCTTCTTGGCGAGCAGCGCGGCGCCGATCATCACCGACGGGTTCGAGGTGTTCGTGCACGACGTGATCGCCGCGATCGCGACGGCACCGTGGTCGAGCTCGAACTTCGTGCCGTCTCCGAGGGTGACCATCGCCGGGTTGCTCGGGCGACCGCCGTCCTTGGGGGCCGCGGACAGGTGGTCGTTCGGGGCGGCGGAGCCGTTGCTGCCCTCGTGGGACGGGGAGTCCGAGGCCGGGAAGGACTCGGCCACCGACTCGTCGTACCCCTGCTCCTCCTCGTCGACGTAGTCGGCCAGCGCCCCGCGGAAGGCCTGCTTCGCGTCGGTGAGCGACACCCGGTCCTGCGGGCGCTTCGGGCCGGCCAGGGACGGGACGACGGTGGCGAGGTCGAGCTCGAGCTTCTCGGAGTAGCGCGGCTCGGCGGCGGGGTCGTGCCAGAGGCCCTGCTCCTTGGCGTAGGCCTCGACCAGCTTGAGCTGCTCCTCGGAGCGCCCGGTGAGCTCGAGGTACTTCGTGGTCTCCTCGTCGATCGGGAAGACCGCGATGGTCGAGCCGAACTCCGGCGACATGTTGCCGATGGTCGCGCGGTTCGCCAGTGGCAGCGCGGAGACGCCGGGGCCGTAGAACTCGACGAACTTGCCGACCACGCCGTGCTTGCGCAGCATCTCGGTGATCGTGAGCACGAGGTCGGTGGCGGTCGCGCCCTCGGGGAGGTCGCCGCTCAGCTTGAAGCCGACGACCCGCGGGATGAGCATCGACACCGGCTGGCCGAGCATGGCGGCCTCGGCCTCGATGCCGCCCACGCCCCAGCCCACCACGCCGATGCCGTTGACCATCGTGGTGTGCGAGTCGGTGCCGACGCAGGTGTCCGGGTAGGCGACGGTCGTGCCGTCGCTCTCGCGGGTGAAGACCGTGCGCGCGAGGTGCTCGATGTTGACCTGGTGCACGATGCCGGTGCCGGGCGGGACGACCTTGAAGTCGTCGAAGGCGCCCTGGCCCCAGCGCAGGAACTGGTAGCGCTCCTTGTTGCGCTCGTACTCGATCTCGACGTTGCGCTCGAACGACTCGGGCGTGCCGAAGACGTCGGCGATCACGGAGTGGTCGATGACCATCTCGGCGGGCGCGAGCGGGTTGATCTTGGTGGCGTCGCCGCCGAGCTCGGACATCGCCTCGCGCATGGTGGCCAGGTCGACCACGCACGGCACGCCGGTGAAGTCCTGCATGATCACGCGGGCCGGGGTGAACTGGATCTCCTTGCTGGGGTCGGCGTCCGCGTCCCAGCCGGCCAGGGCCTTGATGTCGTCCTCGGTGATGTTCGCGCCGTCCTCGGTGCGCAGCAGGTTCTCGAGGAGCACCTTGAGGCTGTAGGGCAGCGAGTCGACGTCAAGACCCTCACCCGTGACGGCGCTCAGCCGGTAGATCTCGTAGGACTTCCCGTCCACGTCCAGCGTGCCCTTGGCACCAAAGCTGTCGACACTCGACATCCGGCATCTCCTCAGCAGGGTTTCAGTTGGTCCGTCCGGCCCCATCTTGCCGCCGCGGTCGTACCCACGGAACAGCGGGACCAGCCATGTCTCTTGACATCAAGATACACGACGCCGAGACAGTATGGCGACACACTCGACGTGGTGGGTCATCGGGAACAGGTCGAACGCACGCAGCGACGTGAGCGCGTACCCCTGCTCCCCGAAGGTCGCGACGTCGCGGGCCAGCGCGGCCGGGTCGCAGGCGACGTACGCCACCTCCCGCGGCCCCAGCGCGGCGATCCCCTCCACCACGTCCCGCTTGGCTCCCGTGCGCGGCGGGTCGAGGACCACGAGGTCGCGCGGCCCGACCAGGTCGGCGGCCAGCGCCTTGTCGACCCGGTCGGCGAGCAGCGCGACCTGGTGCAGGTCGGCGAGGTTCTGCTGCGCGTCGTCGACGGCTCCCTCGTCGGACTCGACGGCGACCACGTGGCCGGCCGGGCCGACCCGCTCGGCCAGGGCGGCGGAGAACAGCCCGACCCCGGAGTAGAGGTCGGCCGCCCGCTCGCCCGGCTGTGGGTCGAGCCCCTCGAGCACCGCCGCCACGAGGGTGTCCGCCGCGGCCGGGTGCACCTGCCAGAAGCCGGAGCCGGTGACCTCGAACGTGCGGCCGGCCGCCTGCTCGTGCAGCACCGTCGGCCCGTCGGCGAACGTGCGGTCGTCGCGGGTGGTCACGAGCGCCAGGGTCTCGCCGGTCGAGGACACGAGCGTCTCCACCCCGGTGGCGCCCTCCACCTCGGCCGGGGCGGGCGGCGCGTCCGCGATGGCCGGGTGCGCGATCCGGCAGCGGTCGACCGGCACCACGTCGTGGGACCGGTGCCTGCGCAGGCCGACGATCCCGTCCCGGGCGACCGCCCACTGCACGCGGGTCCGCCAGCCGAGGCCGTCCTGGTCCCCCGGGACGGGCTCGACCAGCACCTCCACGTCCAGCCCGGCCAGCCGCCGCAGCTGCTCGGCGACGACGGCGGCCTTGAGGCGGCGCTGGGCGGGCAGCGTCGCGTGCTGGAAGTCGCAGCCGCCGCAGCGGCCGGGACCGGCGAACGGGCAGGGCGGCGTGACCCGGTCCGGGGAGGCCTCGAGCACCTCCACGGCGTCCGCGCGCAGGAAGCGGTCCCCCTCGCGGCCCTCGGTGACCTCGGCCACCACCCGCTCCCCGGGCAGGGCGTGCCGGACGAACACCACGACGCCCTCGTGCCGCGCGACGACGAACCCGCCGTGACCGACGTTGCCGGTCTCGACGGTGAACCGGCGCCCCGCGAGGTCGGCGCCCGTGCGCTGCCGGCTCCGCGGGCGCGGGCGGCGCGCAGGGCTCAACGCACGTCCCCGCTGCGGTCCTTCGGCGGCGGCCGCAGGGTCTCGCCCCGACGGACGTCACCGGCGCGGACCTGGTTGACGGTGCGCTCCGCCCGCTGCTTCGCGAGCACCGAGGAGTGCAGCTGGTAGGGCACGGACGTCACCATCACGCCCGGCGTGAACAGCAGCCGGCCCTTGAGCCGCAGGGCGGTCTGGTTGTGCAGCACCTGCTCCCACCAGCGGCCCACGACGTACTCCGGGATGTACACCGCGACCACGCCCCGCGGGTTCGCGTCGCGGATCGAGCGGGTGTACTCGACGATGGGCCGGATGATCTCGCGGTACGGCGAGTACAGCACCTTCAGCGGTACGTCGATCCGCCGCTCGTCCCACTCCTCCAGGATCCGGGCCGTCGAGACCGCGTCGGCGTCGACCAGCACCGCCTCGAGCACGTTCGGGCGGCTCGCCTTGGCGTAGGCCAGCGCCCGCATGGTCGGCTTGTGCACCTTCGACACGAGCACCATCGCGTGCACCCGCGTCGGCAGGACCTGGTCGTCGGCCTCGACGAGCAGCTCCCGGCCCACGTTGTCGTAGTGGCGACGGATGCCGCGCATCAGCATGAAGAAGGTGCCCATGGCCAGGATCGCGATCCACGCGCCGGCCAGGAACTTGGTGACCAGCACGATGACGAACACGACGGCGGTCATCGCCAGGCCGAAGGTGTTGATGGCCCGGGAGCGGTACATCCGGTGCCGGACCGCCGGGTCGGTCTCGGTCTTCAGGTGCCGGGTCCAGTGCCGGATCATGCCCAGCTGGCTGAGGTTGAAGGACACGAAGACGCCGACGATGTAGAGCTGGATCAGCCGGGTGACCTCGGCGTCGAACGCCACGATCAGCGCGATCGCCATGAAGGCCAGGATCAGGATGCCGTTGCTGTAGGCCAGCCGGTCCCCGCGCGAGCTGAGCTGGCGGGGCAGGTAGCCGTCCTTGGCCAGGATCGAGGCGAGCACCGGGAAGCCGTTGAACGCGGTGTTGGCCGCCAGCACCAGGATGATGCCGGTCATCGCGATCACGAAGTAGAAGCCGGGCATGAAGTTGTCGAAGACGCCGCGGGCGATCTGGGCGATGACCGTGTGCTGGTCGTAGCCCGCCGGGACCGGCTGGCCGTTGGCGTCGACCAGCCGGGCGAGGTCGTGCGGGTCGACGTACCGCAGGTGCATGACGTTGGCCAGCACGATGATGCTCATCAGCATCGTGACCGCGATGGTGCCGAGCAGCAGCAGCGTGGTCGCGGCGTTGCGGCTCTTCGGCTTGCGGAAGGCCGGCACGCCGTTCGAGATCGCCTCGACGCCGGTCAGCGCCGCACACCCGGAGGAGAACGCGCGCGCCAGCAGGATGACCATGGCGACCGTGGTGATCTGGCCTTCGTAGCCGGGGGCCTTGACGATGTGGTACTGCGCGCTCTCCACGTCCGGCAGGGTGCCTGCCAGGTCGCGGAACAGCCCCCAGAGACCCATCCCGAGGACCCCGAGCATGAAGCCGTAGGTCGGGATGGCGAAGAACGTCCCGGACTCGCGGACGCCGCGCAGGTTCAGCGCGGCGAGCACCATCACGAGGATCGAGGCCCAGAACGCCTCGTGCCCGGACACGAAGCCGATCGCGGAGGCGGCGTTCTGGATGCCGGAGGAGATCGACACGGCCACGGTGAGCACGTAGTCGACGAGCAGCGCGCTGGCCACCGTCACCCCGGCGTTGCCGCCGAGGTTGACCGTGGCCACCTCGTAGTCGCCCCCGCCGCTGGGGTAGGCGTGCACGTTCTGCCGGTACGACGCGACCACCGTCAGCATCACGATGGCGACCAGGATCCCGATCTTCCAGGACCATGCGTAGGCGGTGACGCCCGCGGCGGACAGCATGATGAAGATCTCGTCCGGGGCGTAGGCCACGGAGGAGAGCGCGTCGCTGGCGAAGACGGGCAGGGCGACCCGCTTGGGAAGAAGGGTCTCCCCGAGCTGTGTGCTGCGCAGCTTGCGGCCGAGCAGGATGCGTTTCGAGACGTCGCCAACTCCCACGATCGGCAAGGCTAGTCCACGCCGAGCGGGGTCAGGCACGTAGTAGCGTCTCCCCCGTGCATGTCGTGATCATGGGGTGCGGCCGGGTCGGCTCGACGCTGGCCCACAACCTCGAGGACCGTAACCACACCGTGTCGATCATCGACAGCAACCCCGACGCCTTCCGACGGCTCGGCCCCTCCTTCAACGGGACGAAGGTGACGGGGATCGGCTTCGACCAGGGGGTGCTCGAGCGGGCCGGCGTGGAGAAGGCCGACGCGTTCGCCGCGGTCTCCAGCGGCGACAACTCCAACATCATCGCGGCGCGGGTCGCCCGGGAGACGTTCGGCATCCAGCAGGTCGTGGCCCGCATCTACGACCCGGGACGCGCGGAGGTCTACCAGCGGCTCGGCATCACCACGGTCGCGACGGTCAAGTGGACCGCCGACCAGGTGCTGCGGCGGCTGCTGCCCGCGGGGGCCGAGCCGGACTTCCGGGACCCGTCCGGGACGATCCGCGTCGACCACGTCCCGGTCACCGAGGCCTGGATCGGCCAGCGGACGGTGAAGTTCCAGGCGGAGTCCGGCAGCCGGATCGCCTGGATCGACCGGCTGGGCGAGGGCATGATCCCGACCCGGGAGAGCGTGATCCAGGAGGGTGACCTCCTGCACCTGGTGATGCGCGAGGAGAACGCCGAGCGGGTCTACGAGGTCTTCAACAACGGACCGGAGGCCGACTGATGCGTGTCGCCATCGCCGGGGCCGGCGCCGTCGGGCGCTCGGTCGCCCGGGAGCTCATCGGCAACGGGCACCGGGTGCTGCTGATCGACAAGGACCCCGCCTCCCTCAAGCCGGAGCGCGTGCCCGACGCCGAGTGGCTGCTGGCCGACTCCTGCGAGCTGTCCTCGCTGGAGGAGGCGAAGCTGGAGTCCTGCGACGTGGTGATCGCGGCCACCGGGGACGACAAGGTCAACCTGGTCACCTCGCTGCTGGCCAAGACCGAGTTCGCGGTTCCCCGCACCGTCGCCCGGGTCAACCACCCCAACAACGAGTGGCTGTTCAGCGAGGCCTGGGGCGTGGACGTCAACGTGTCGACCCCGCGGATCATGTCGGCCCTGGTCGAGGAGGCGGTGACGGTCGGCGACATCGTCCGGCTGTTCACCTTCCGCCAGGGCAACGCCAACCTGGTCGAGCTCACGCTGCCCGACGACTCGCCGTACGTCGGGAAGCCGGTCGGGCTGATCCCGTGGCCGGACAACACCGCCCTGGTCACGATCCTGCGGGACGGCCAGGTCTACACCCCGACCGGCGAGCAGCCGATCGAGGCCGGCGACGAGCTGCTGTTCGTCAGCGGCTCCGAGAGCGAGTCCGAGCTCCAGGACCTGCTCTCCCCCGGCACCGGGGAGTAGGGCTCGGCCTGCAGGGTCAGGCCGCCTCGGGCTCCGGCTCGACGGGGGTGCGGTTGCGGCCGAGCAGCCAGGCCATCCCGGCCAGGGCGGCGATCTGCAGCGGCCAGCCCATCGCCACCTTGCTGACCCCGAGCGCGGCCACCATCGGGCTGGCGTCGGCGGCTGCCTTGCCGGCGAAGTAGATCGGCAGCTGCACGGCCACCCGGGCCACGCAGGGCAGCGCGAGCATCCAGGTCAGGTTGCGGCACAGCCGCACCACCTGACGGTCCTGGTGCCACTCGGTCGGGTCGCCGGCCACGCTGCCGACCATGAAGCCCACGACCGGCCAGCGGATCACCGTGCTGAACAGCATCAGGGCCGCGTACACCGCGTTGTAGATGAGCCCGGGCAGGAAGTAGGCCAGCGCCTGCTCGTTGGCGTCGCCGCCACCGCGCGCCGACCGCCACGCGAAGAACGCGCCGATGCCGATCCCGACCAGGCTGTTGAGCACGAACTGCACGGTCGAGCGGTGCAGGAGCCGCACCACCAGCAGCACCACCGCGGTGGCGACGCTGACCCCGACCGCCAGGTCGAGGCGCCGGGTGGTGATGAAGAGGAGGGTGAAGGCGATCGTGGGTACGGCGGCCTCGAGCATGCCGCGCCGGCCGCCGAGGGCCTTGGACAGCTGGGCCCGCACGACCTGCTCGACCGTGGCCGCACCGACCGGAGCCAGGGTCGTCACCGCAGCTCGTAGCGGGGGTTGAACATCACCCGCATCCGGTCCTGGACGCCGATCCGGCCGACGACCTTGATCTGGCGGCCCGGCTCGATACCCGCGATGCGCCGGCGGCCCAGCCACACCAGCGTGATCAGCGCCGTGCCGTCGTAGAGCTCGGCCTCGAGGGCCGGGACCCCGCCGCGGGGCCGGAGGGTGACCGTGCGGATGCTGCCCTGCAGCTCGACGCGGGCCCGGTCGTGCGCGTCGACGATCGGGCAGCACCCGGCCTTCTCGGCGCCCTCCTTGAGCTCGCGCGCCTCCATGTCGGCGCTGCTCGCCCACTTGCTGAGGCTCTTGCGGAGCCGCCCCTTCACTGCTTCTGCCATGTCTCCAGCGTAACCGCGTGCCCGAGGGGTGATCCCCGTTCAGGGCATCTATCGGTCACGCCTCGCCATCCATCCGGCGGGCGTTCGGCGGCATGGTCAGCGGCAGGGCGTCGCCGGGCGGGATCGGGGAGCCGCCGCGCACGACGACCACGTCGCGCAGCGCGGTCTCGACGTCCCCGGCCTCGTCGTACTCCACGGCGGGGCGGCCGAACAGGGTGGCCCTCAGCAGCCAGCGCGGGCCCGGGATCCCGACCACCTTGGAGGCCTGCTGGACCCGCTGGCCGTCGTCACGGGTCACGGTCAGCGACACCTTCACCTCGGTGCCCCAGGGGCCCTCGACCTCGGTCGCGGTGCCGCCCATCCGGGCCACCTCACCGGCGACCTGGCGGCGCACGCCGTCCCAGATGTCGCCGTGGCGGGGGGCGGCGAAGGCCCGCAGCTCGACGGCCCCGGTCTCGCCGGCCAGGATGACCGCGATCACCTGGCCGGAGGCCTCGTCCACCTGGAGCTGGAGGTCCAGCGCGTCGTGCGGGGTGATGAGCAGGCTGCCCAGGTCGACGCGGTCGCCGCCCTCCTCCTCGAGGGTGACCTCGGAGACGTCCCACGGCCCCTGCGCCCGGGGGCCCGCAGGCGCGTCCGGCTCGGGGGTCGCCGCATCCGGCTCGACCGGCTCGTCGGCCTTCTTGCGTCGGAACATCAGTGCGTCTCCTGCGTCTGCTGGGTCACGGCGAAACCGCCGGTCGAACCGTACCCGCCGTCCCCGCGCACCGAACCGGGCAGCCGGTCCACCTCCACGAACCGGGCCTGCTCGACCCGCTGCACGACGAGCTGGGCGACCCGGTCGCCCCGGCCCAGGCGCACGGGCTCGCGGGGATCCAGGTTGACCAGCAGCACCTTGATCTCGCCGCGGTAGCCGGCGTCCACGGTCCCCGGCGCGTTGACGATGGACACCCCGAACCGGGCCGCGAGACCGGACCGCGGGTGCACCAGCGCGACGAAGCCCTCGGGGAGCGCGATCGCGACCCCGGTCGGCACGAGCACCCGCTCCCCCGGCTCGAGGTGCACGTCGACGGTCGTCACGAGGTCGGCACCGGCGTCGCCGGGGTGGGCGTAGGACGGGAGCGGGACGTCCGGGGAGAGGCGGGTGATCTGGACCTCGACGTCGGGCATGCCGCGACCCTATCGAGGGCGGGCGGGTCCCCGGATGCCAGGATGTGCCCCGTGTACGACGAGCGGCTCGGCGTCCCGCTGCGCTGGTGGGCTCTCGCCACGATGTTCCTGGCCTCGATGCTCATCGCCTTCCTGGTGGCCACCCCGGCCTGGGTCGCGGTGGCCGGCACGGCGGTCCTCGTCGCACTGGTGCTGACCCTGTTCCTGGGCTACGGCGCCGCGCGGGTCTCGGTGCGGGACGGCGTGCTGACGGCCGGCCGGGCCCGGATCTCCCTCGAGCACGTGGGCGAGGTCGAGGCGCTCGACGCGGCCCGGACCCGGCTGCTGGCGGGCCGCGAGGCGGACGCCCGGGCCTACCTGCTGCTGCGGCCGTACCTGAGCCGCGCGGTCCGCATCGGGATCGACGACCCGGCCGACCCGACGCCGTACTGGCTGGTCAGCAGCCGCCGGCCGGACCGGCTGGCCGCGGCGCTGCGCGGCACCGGCTCGGGCGGATAGACCGCCTCCCGCTGGGTATCGAAGAGAGCACGGCCGACCGGCACACTGGTCGCAACCACTGAAGGAGACGCACACATGGCATCGGGCTCGAAGGTCTGGTCACTCATGGGGCTCGGCGCGACGCTGGGCGCCACCATGGCGGCGCGCAAGGCGATGACCGCCACCTGGAAGCTCTCGACGGGCAAGAAGCCGCCGAGCAACCCCGAGCACCCGGACGTGTCGCTCGGCGAGGCCGCCGCCTGGGCGGTCGCGAGCGGCGTGGCGGTCGGGCTGGCCCGGATGTTCGCCACCCGCGCGGCGGCGGACTACTACCGACGCTCGACCGGGCACCTGCCGGCGAACCTGGAGGACGTGGAGGTCTGAGCCACGCCCATAGAGACGATCGAGGCCGGGATCCCGTCGGGGTCCCGGCCTTCTTCGTGTGTGTGGTGGCCTGCGCTCAGGCGCAGTCCTTGCAGATCAGCTTCTTGGCGTCCGCGAGCTGGCTGCGGTGGTGCACCAGGAAGCAGCTCATGCAGGTGAACTCGTCGTCCTGGCGCGGCCGCACCTCGACGGCCAGCTCCTCGTGCGACAGGTCCGCCCCCGGAAGCTCGAACGACTCGGCGGCCTCCGCCTCGTCCTCGTCGACCTTGCCGGAGTTCTTGTCGTGCCGGCGAGCCTTCAGCTCCTCCAGGCTCTCTTCGCTCTGGTCTTCCTCGTTCTTGCGAGGAGCGTCGTAATCAGTTGCCATGTCCCTCTCCTGCCCCCGTGTTCGCCCGGGTTGGTGCGGCGGGCAAGCCTTTGTTTTCGTGAGTGCGCGTGGCGGATTGTGCACCATCGGAGGGCCGTTGTGCACGACCATTCCGGATGATGTCGCCAGACTCACATCCGGCGGTCCGTCCCACGCGGCACACGGGCGCCACGCAGCCGGGGTAACAGGGGCCGCCCGGCCGCTATTCCCGCGTCAGGACAGGCTTTTCGCCGCAAGGAAACCCGCCCGGGAGACCAGGTCCAGGAAGGTCTCGAACGCGTCCGCGGGGGCGCACACGACGCAGCCGCCCCCACCCGCGCCGGGGTGCGTCTCGAGCCGGGCCCCGGCCTCCGTGGCCACCAGCCCGCCGGCCGCCATGTCCCAGGGGTTCAGGCCCTCCTCGACGTAGGCGTCGACCCGGCCGGCCGCCACCGAGCAGAGGTCCAGGGCGGCCGACCCCATCCGGCGGACGTCGCGGACCTCGCGCAGCAGGGCCGACACCGCGACCGTCTGCTTGAGCTTCACGTCGGCCACGTAGTTGAAGCCGGTGCCCACCAGCCGCTGCGCCAGGGGTGGCGGCGCACCGTCCGAGCCGATCCGCAGGGGCACGCCGTCCCGGAAGGCGCCGCCGCCCCGGGTGGCGGTGAACGTCTCCCCGCTCACCACGTTGAGCACCACCCCGGCGACGGGCTCGCCGTCCACCGACGCGGCGATGGAGACGGCGTAGTGCGGGATGCCGTAGAGGAAGTTCACGGTGCCGTCGATCGGGTCGACGACCCAGACCACGCCGCTGGCCGACTCGGCGCTGCCACCCTCCTCACCGAGGAAGCCGTCGTCGGGACGGGCGGTCATCAGCCGTTCGTAGATCAGCCGCTCCGAGGCCCGGTCGACCTCCGTGACCACGTCGACGGGGCTGGACTTGGTGGCCGCGACCTCGACGCCCTCCCGGCGTCGCACGCGCACCAGCTCGGCCGCCTCGACGGCCACCTTGACGGCGAGGTCGAGCAGGTCGTCGTACGCCACGCTCAGTCCCTCCCGCACAGCGCGGGCCGGTCGCCGCGCGGGTTGGGGCAGCAGCCGACCGGGCAGACGTCCCAGGACGGCCCCAGCGACCCGACGCTGAGCCGGCGCGGCTCGCTGCCGCGCTCGGCGGTCGCCCGCTCGAGCAGCAGGTCCCGCACCATCGTCACGAACCGGGGGTCGACGCCCGCCGTCGCGGCCCGGACGAACTCGACGCCGACCTTCTCCGCCGTCGCGGCGGCCTCGGTGTCGAGGTCGTAGATGACCTCCATGTGGTCGGAGACGAAGCCGATCGGGACGACCACCACCCCGCCGACCCCGTGCCGGGCGAGCTCCTCGATGCGGTCGTTGACGTCGGGCTCCAGCCACGGCACGTGCGGGGGCCCCGACCGCGAGCAGAACACCAGCTCGGTCGGGTAGCGGTGCCCGGTCTCCTGGCGGACCCGCTCCCCCACCTCGTCCGCGACCACCCGGTGCTGGGCGACGTAGGCGCCGCCGTCGGGACCCGAGGTCTCGTTCATCGCCTCCGGCACGGAGTGGGTCACGAACAGCACGTGCGCGTCGCGGCGGGCCGAGTCCCCCAGGTCGGCCAGCGCCGACAGGGTGGCGTCGACCATCGGCTCCACGAACCCGGGGTGGTTGAAGTAGTGCCGCAGCCGGTCCAGGCGGGGCGCTCCGGCCCCGACCGCGGCGACCGCGTCGGCGAGGTTCTCGCGGTACTGCCGGCAGCCGGAGTACGACGAGTAGGCGCTGGTCAGCAGGCAGGCGGCCCGGCGCACGCCGTCGTCGCGCATCTGCCGCAGCGTGTCCGCGAGGAACGGGTCCCAGTTCCGGTTGCCCCAGTAGACGGGCAGGTCGATGCCGGTGGACCGGAAGTCCTCCTCGACCGCGGCGATGAACGCCCGGTTCTGGTCGTTGATGGGGCTGCGGCCGCCGAAGGCGAAGTAGTGCTCGCCGACCTCCTCGAGCCGCTCGCGCGGGATACCCCGGCCACGGGTGACGTTCTCCAGGAACGGGACCACGTCCTCGGGCTTCTCGGGCCCTCCGAACGAGACAAGCAGCAGCGCGTCGTACGGCGAGGTGTCGAGAGGCATGCCCCGATCCTAGAATCCGCCTGGTGTTCGCGACCTACCGCAGGGTGCTCGGGCTGCCCGGGGCCCTGGTGTTCTCGATGAGCGGTCTGGTCGCCCGCCTCCCCATCTCCATGGTCAGCCTCGGCATCGTGCTGCTCGTGTCGACGCGGACCGGGTCCTACTCGCTCGCGGGCAGCGTGTCCGCGGCGTACCTCATCGCGAACGCCGCGTTCGCGGTGCTCCAGGCCCGGCTGATCGACCGGCTCGGGCAGAGCCGGGTGCTGCCGGTCGCGGTCGCGGTGTTCGCCGTCGGCCTGGTCGCGATGATGATCACCGTCGAGGCCGACGGCCGGGCGCCGTGGCCGCACGTGTGCGCCGCGGTGGCCGGTGCGGCGGTGCCGCAGATCGTCTCGTGCGTGCGGGCCCGCTGGTCGTACCTGGTGCCGGACAAGCAGGGCCTGCACACGGCCTTCGCCTTCGAGGCGGTCGTGGACGAGACGGTCTTCATCGTCGGTCCGGCCCTGGTCACCGTGCTCGCCACGACCGTGCACCCGCTGGCCGGGCTGAGCGCCGCGGTGCTGGCGGCCGTGGCCGGGACGGCGGTGCTCGTCGGGCAGCGCCGGACCGAGCCGCCGGCGTCGGGTGCGACCCGGCAGCACGCCGGCGACCCGATGCCCTGGCGGGTGCTGGGCCCGCTGGTGGCCTGCGCGTTCATGATGGGCGCCCTGCTCGGCGGCGCCGAGGTGGCGACGGTGGCGTTCTCCGACGAGCAGGGGGCCAAGGCGCTGTCCGGGCTGATGCTCGCGCTGTGGGCGCTGGGCAGCCTGCTGTCCGGGCTCATCACCGGCGCGCTCAACGTCCGGGCCGCCAACGCGACCCGCTTCCGCTGGGGCATGCTCGCGCTCGGCCTGCTGATGGTGCCGCTGCCGTTCGTGGACGGGTTCGTGCTGCTGGGGACCTTCCTGTTCCTGTCCGGCTTCGCGATCTCGCCGACGCTGATCGCGAGCCTCGCCTGGATCGAGGAGACGGTGCCGGCCGGCCGGCTCACCGAGGGGATCACCGTGTTCACGACCGGCCTGGCCGCGGGGCTCGCGCCGGGGGCCGCCCTGGTGGGCCTGGTGGTGGACGCGGCCGGCGCGTCCGCGAGCTACTGGGTGTCCGCGGTCGCGGGCCTCCTCGGGGCTGCGCTCGCGTTCGCCACCTCGCGGGTCAGCGCGGCGCCATCGCCCAGCGGATCGTCCGCGTGAGCGCGGTCCCGGTCGCCCGCACCAGGGTCCGCTCCGTCACCGGGAGGTAGGGCAGCAGCAGCTGGCGCCGGGCCCACACCGGCATCAGCCCGACCGCGGCCGCCGCCAGCCCGGCGTACGGCACCCGCGCGGCGACGCCGAGCGGCGGGTGCAGCAGCAGGAAGCGCGCGGTCTGCCGGGCGGCCGGGGTCCCCTCGAGCTCGGGCCGGTAGGCCGCGAGCTGGGCGCGGAGCTCCGCCTCGCTGCGTGGCGGGTCGGTGACGCCGAGCGCCTCGGCGACCCGGGCGGCGTCCGCGACGTAGGCGTCCCGCCCCGGTGCGTCGAGCGGCCGCGCGCCGTACCTCTGGTGGGCGGCGAGGAAGCTGTCGATCTCCGCGACGTGCACCCAGCGCAGCAGGTGCGGGTCGGAGGCCGCGTAGGGCCGGCCGTCCGGCGCGGTGCCGACGACGGTCTCGTGCACGGTCCGGATCGCGGCGACCATCCGCTCGGCGTCCTCGGCGGCGCCGAACGTGGTGACGGCCAGGAAGTACGACGTGCGCTGCAGCCGGCCCCAGGGGTCGCCCTCGAACCCGGAGTGGTCCATCACCCCGGCCATCGCCAGCGGGTGCAGCGACTGCAGCAGCAGGGCGCGGATGCCGCCGACGAACATCGAGGCGTCCCCGTGCACCCGCCGGATGGCGGCGTCCTCGGGGAACCACCGCGGCCCCGCCGTGCCGTGCACCCGCTCGCGTCGCCGGGGACCCTCCGGGCCGGCGACCCGCGCGAACAGCCGGTCCCCCAGGGTGCGCCGGACGTCTCGGACGACCTCGGCGGGTGCGGTCAGGGTCACGGGGACGGTCACACGCCCAGTGTGCCCGCGTACTGTTCACGCCATGCAGCGCTGGGAGAGCTGGTCGGGCCTGGAGACCGCACAGCCCGCGCAGGTCCTGACGCCCGCGAGCCCGGCCGAGGTGGTCGACGCAGTCGTCGCCGCCCGGGCGCACGGCCTCACCGTGAAGATGGTCGGCTCGGGGCACTCCTTCACCGGCATCGGGTCCCCCGAGGACCTGCAGCTGGTGTGCGACGGGCTGGTCGGCATCCGGTCGGTGTCCGACGACGGGCTCGTGCGGGTGGGCTCCGGGACGACGCTGCACCGGCTGAACGCCGAGCTGC
>DASTGV010000493.1:0-2304 GCA_035718765.1 Nocardioidaceae bacterium | reverse complement strand
GTGACGGTCTCCTTCTCGAGCTGCACTTGTCTCCCTCCCAGGAGTGGTCTCGGGTACCTCGACGGCCGTACCCACGCCCCGGGGACCGCATGCGGCCGGGGTTCAGAGCAGGGGACGCAGCGGCGCGAGCACCAGCTCGGTGAACTTCCGGTGGACGCCGCGGGCGGCCCAGGTCTCCGCCGTGAGCTCCTCGGCGTTCGACAGGTCGGTCTCGAAGATCCGCTCCATCTGGGCGGCCATCGCGGGGTCGACGAACTCGACGTTGACCTCGTAGTTGCCGGTCATCGACAGCCGGTCGAGGTTGGCGGTCCCGACCGTGGACCAGCGGCCGTCGATCGTGGAGGTCTTGGCGTGCACCATCGCGCCCTGGAACCGGAAGATCCGCACCCCGGCGGCCAGCATCTCCCCGTAGTACCCCCGCGAGAGCCAGTCGGCGAGGACGTGGTTGGACGTGGCCGGCAGCAGCAGGCGCACGTCGACGCCGCGCCGGGCGGCGTCCATGATCGTCCCGACGAAGTCGGAGTCGGGGATGAAGTAGGCGTGCGTCATCCAGATGTGGTGGGAGGCGCGGTTGATGGCCTCGAGGTACATCGACCGGATGGGGAACATCCACAGCCGCGGCACGTTGCGGTGCACCCGGATCCGGGGCTCCCAGTCGGCGGCGGTCTCCAGGAGCAGCGGGCGGACGCCGTGCCGGGGGCGCCGGTTGAGGTTCCAGAAGTCCGCGAAGGTGCGGGCCAGGTCGAACACGCCCGGCCCGGTGATCCGCACGTGCGTGTCGCGCCACTCGGTGGCGTACGCCGACCCGACGTTGTAGCCGCCCACGAAGCCGACCCGGTCGTCGACGACGAGGATCTTGCGGTGGTCGCGGCCGTAGCGGCGCAGGTCGAAGAACCGCCAGCCGGCGGTGTAGACGGGGTACTCCAGCACCTTGAGCCGGGGGCCGAACCGCTTGAACAGCGGTGACACCACGAGGTTCGCGAACCCGTCGTACACCGCGTACACCTCGACCCCGCGACCGGCGGCGCGGCTCAGCGCGGTCTTGAAGGCCTCGCCGGTGGCGTCGCCCTTCCAGATGTAGGACTCGAAGAGGATCCGCTGCTCGGCGCTGTCGATGGCGGCCAGCATCGCGTCGTACAGGTCCTGGCCGTAGGTGTACGTCGTGACGGTGCCGTCGCCGATCGTCACCTCGGCCGGCGGGGTCGTCGGGAACGGGTTGGGCTTCCTGCCGCGCCGGCGGTAGGAGTCGACCAGCGTGAGGACCAGGGCCAGCAGCACCTGGAGCCCGAGCAGGGACAGCAGCGCTCGCTTGGCGATCCCCGTCAGCGAGCCCCGGCGGGGCGCTGACCAGCGCGGTCTGCGACGGGTGCTCACGCGGGGAATCTATCCTGTCGGTGCCGGGTCGTAGGCTGCTGGGCATGAGGCCAGTGACCGACCTGCAGCGGCGGGTCGCCCCCTTCGAGGTGGTGTCCGACTACCAGCCCTCGGGTGACCAGCCGGCCGCGATCGCCGACATCACCCGCCGGATCCGGGGTGGCGACAAGGACGTCGTGCTGCTCGGCGCGACCGGCACCGGCAAGACCGCGAGCGTCGCGTGGGCGGTGGAGCAGCTCCAGCGCCCGACGCTGGTGATGCAGCCCAACAAGACGCTCGCCGCCCAGTTCGCCAACGAGCTGCGCCAGCTGCTGCCCAACAACGCCGTCGAGTACTTCGTCTCCTACTACGACTACTACCAGCCCGAGGCCTACGTCCCGCAGACGGACACCTACATCGAGAAGGACTCCTCGATCAACGAGGAGGTCGAGCGGCTGCGGCACTCCGCGACCAACTCGCTGCTGACCCGGCGCGACGTGATCGTGGTCTCGACGGTGTCCTGCATCTACGGCCTCGGCACCCCGCAGGAGTACGTCGACCGGATGGTCCGGCTCAAGGTCGGCGAGGAGCTGGACCGCGACCAGCTGCTGCGGCGGCTCGTGGAGATCCAGTACACCCGCAACGACATGGCCTTCACCCGGGGCACCTTCCGGGTCCGCGGCGACACCCTCGAGGTGTTCCCGGTCTACGAGGAGCTCGCGATCCGGGTGGAGTTCTTCGGCGACGAGATCGAGCGGTTGATGACCCTGCACCCGCTCACCGGCGAGGTGGTCACCGAGGACACCGAGCTGCACGTCTTCCCGGCCACCCACTACGTCGCCGGCCCCGAGCGCATGGAGCGGGCGATCAACGGCATCGAGGCCGAGCTCGAGCAGCAGCTCGCGACGTTCGAGAAGCAGGGCAAGCTGCTCGAGGCGCAGCGGCTGCGGA
>DASTGV010000492.1:0-15108 GCA_035718765.1 Nocardioidaceae bacterium | reverse complement strand
CCAGGCGCCCGGTGGACCTGCACCGCGGCCGTCCGGTGTCGATCCTCGTCGGCACGCCCCGGTACGTCGACCCGGCGGCCGACCTGCGCGAGGCGACGGCCGGGCACGGCGCGTGCCTGCAGGGGATGGTCGACGTGCTGCAGCGGCGGCCGGTCCACCAGCCCGCACCCGGCGAGCACGCACCCTGGCACCCGGCCCACCTCGGCGGGTGGGCCCCGGACGCGGCCCACGCCCGGACGCTGGAGTCGGTCCCGGTCAGCGCCCTGGCGCCGTCCTGGCCCCCGGGCGTCCACGAGACCAGCGTGGGCTAGCGGCTCCGGGTCGGGTCGTTGTGGGCCAGCGCCAGCCTTCGGTGCGTGTCCACCCGGTGGTGGGACGGGTGCAACGCGCCCGGGAGGTCGGCGGTGAGCGTCGAGATCGGGTCGACGAGCCGGTTGAGCCGCCGGGCCACCGGGGTCGCGGACAGCAGCAGGGCGACGAGCACCGCGGCGCCGGTCACCAGCAGGAACGCCGTGACCGGGTCGTGCTCGGACGCGCCGCCCACGTCGGCGTACTCGGCGGCCTTCACGAAGAAGCCGTGGAACAGGTACACCACCAGGCTCGCGGAGCCGAGCGGCGTGAACCAGCGCTGGGAGGTCGGGATGAGCGAGAGCGCGCTGAGCGCCAGCGTCGCGGCCACCACCATGACCGCGGCCCGGCACAGGACCCCGAGCCAGAACGGCACCCCGAGGTCCGGGTACCCGGTGCGCCAGTACAGCCATCCCTTCGGCACGTCGTGGAGGAACGTCGCGGCCACGAAACCCGTCGCGAGCAGGCCCACGGCGACCACCCGCACGCGCGGCTGCGCGAGCCACTCGAAGTGCTCGCGACGCATCGTCAGGCCGGCCACGAAGAACGGCAGCAGTCCCAGCGTGCGCGGGAGGTCCAGCCAGTCCAGGGTGTTCTGCCCGCCCACCAGGCTCACGGCGACCGCGAGTGCCAGCGGGTGCGGGACCCGCTTGAAGGCCGGGGTGGCCAGCCGCCACAGGAACAGCGCGGAGAGGTACCACATCGGCCAGTGCGGGCTGAGGTACAGCATCCCCAGGTCCTCGTGGCCCACGGTGCTGCGGAACAGCGTCAGCAGCGTCTCGAAGACCAGGTAGGGCACCACGATCGTGGTCACCAGCTTGTGCAGGTTGCGCCGGGTGAAGCTGAAGCTGCGGGAGAGGTACCCGGTCACCAGCACGAAGGCCGGCACGTGCCAGGCGTACAGGAACGTGTAGACCGGGGACGAGGTCGAGGCGGCGGGGAGCAGGTTCCACGAGTGGCCGACCACGACCAGGGTGACGAGCAGCAGCTTGGCGTTGTCGAAGAAGGGGTCCCGCGACGTCGGCCGGACATGCCTGGTGGGCCGGGCGGCGGTGTGCTCGTGGTGCTGGACGTGGTGTCCGCTGGAGGGGTGCCCCGCACGCTCGGGGGCCTCGGTGGGTCGGATGCTCATCGGCTCGCTGGTGACGGGGACGGTGGGCCACTGGCACGGTGCCCGCGGCGACGGGCACCGAAACCATGGCGGTCGACACTCCTGGGCCTCTCGCAGTCCCTAGAATCCGGCCATGCCCGGTCAGGAGAACACCCCGCCACGGCGGCAGCGGATCGCGGCGTACGCCCTGCTCGAGCGGCACGTCGACGGCGTCGACGAGGTGCTGCTCACCCGGATGTCCTCGACCACCCGGATCGAGGGCCGGTGGACGCTCCCCGGCGGCGGCATCGACCACGGCGAGGACCCGCGCGACGCGCTGCGCCGCGAGGTGCACGAGGAGACCGGCCTGTACGTCGAGCCGGGGCGGCTGCTCGACGTCCACTCGTCGCACTTCGTCGGCGCCCGGGCGGACGGGCTGGTCGAGGACTACCACGGTGTCCACCTGTTCTTCGCCGCGACGGTGCTCCCGGTGTCGGAGGACGTCGAGCCGCACGTCGTGGAGGTGGGCGGCTCCACCGACCTGGCGGCCTGGCTGCCGCGCACCGAGGCGCTCGGCCTGGAGCTGCTGAGCGCGGCCCGCTACGCGCTCACCGAGGTCGAGACGGCGCACGGCACCCCACGACCGCCCTCCTAGACTGCAGGGCATGGTCCAGACCGCGCCCGAGACCGTGTTCACCTACGGTGCCCCGCTGCTGAAGTTCGGCACCGGCGCGTCGGACGAGATCGGCTACGACCTCTCGACGTACGACGTCCGTCGGGTGCTCGTGGTCACCGACCCGGGGGTCGCGGCGACCGGCCACCCGCAGCGGATCACCGAGCAGATCCGGGCCGCGGGGATGGACGCGGTGCTGTTCGACCGGGCGCACGTGGAGCCGACCGACGCCAGCCTGGTGGAGGCCGTGGAGTTCGCGCGCGAGGGCGGTCCGTGGGACGCGTTCGTCGCGGTCGGCGGCGGGTCCGCGATCGACACCGCCAAGGCCGTCAACCTGCTCAGCACCAACCCCGGCGACGTCCTCGACTACGTGAACGCCCCGGTGGGCAAGGGCCGCGCGCCGGAGAAGCCGCTCGCCCCGCTGCTCGCGGTGCCGACCACGACCGGCACCGGCAGCGAGAGCACCACCGTCTGCGTGCTCGACGTCCTCGACCAGCACGTGAAGAGCGGCATCAGCCACCCACGGCTGCGGCCCACGCTGGCGGTCGTCGACCCGCGGCTCACGATGTCCCAGCCGGCCGGGGTGACCGCGGCCAGCGGGATGGACATCCTCTGCCACGCGCTGGAGAGCTGGACCGCCCGGCCGTTCGACTCCTACCCGCGCAAGACCGCCGAGCAGCGGGTGCCCTACTGCGGCGCCAACCCGATCGGCGACATGTGGTCGGAGAAGGCCATGAGCCTGCTCGCCACCTCGTTCCGCACCGCGGTGCGGCACGGCGACGACGAGGAGGCCCGCGGGCAGATGGCGCTGGCCGCCACCTTCGCCGGCATGGGCTTCGGCAACGCCGGCGTGCACATCCCGCACGCGAACGCCTACCCGGTCGCCGGCCGGGTACGCGACTTCCACCCCGACGGCTACCCCGACGACCACCCGATGGTGCCGCACGGCATGGCCGTCTCGCTGACCGCGCCCGAGGCGTTCCGGTTCACCTTCGAGGCCGACCCGGAGCGGCACGTCCGCGCGGCCGAGCTGCTCGCCCCCGGCGCGCCGCGGCCCGACGACCTGCGCGACTTCCTGCCGAGGGTGCTCACCGACCTGATGCGCGACATCGGCATCCCCGACGGTCTGGGCGCCGTCGGGTACACCGAGGCCGACGTGGACGACCTGGTCGAGGGCACCCTCAAGCAGCAGCGGCTGCTCGCCACGGCACCCCGTGAGGCGACCGAGGAGGACCTCGCCGGCATCCTGCGCGGGTCGCTCGAGCTGTGGTGAGCCAGGACCTGGTCGCGGCCCTCCGCCGCGCCGGGGTCGACGACGTCTCTGACTCGACGCTGACCCGGGCGCTGTACTCCGCCGACGCCTCCCTCTACCGGGTCGTCCCGCAGGTGGTGGCTCGGCCGCGGGACACCGACGAGCTCGCCGCGACCGTCGCGGTCGCCCGGGACACCGGCACCCCGCTGACCATGCGCGGCGCCGGTACGTCGATCGCCGGCAACGCCGTGGGCACGGGCATCGTGGTCGACGCCGCACGGCACCTGAACCGCGTGCTGTCGGTCGACCCCGAGGCGCGCACCGCGACCGTCCAGCCCGGCACCGTGCACGCCACCCTCCAGAAGGCGGCCACCCGGCACGGCCTGCGCTTCGGTCCCGACCCCTCGACCCACACCCGCTGCACGATCGGCGGGATGATCGGCAACAACGCCTGCGGCTCGCGGGCGCTCGGCTACGGCCGGACCGCCGACAACGTGGTCGCGCTCGACGTGCTCACCGCCGACGGCGGCCGGCTCGACGGCTCCCGGACCCCGCTGCACGAGCGGCTCGACGCCCTGGTCGCCGACCACCTGGCCACCATCCGCACCGACTTCGGCCGGTTCACCCGCCAGGTCTCCGGCTACTCCCTGGAGCACCTGCTGCCGGAGCGCGGCCGCAGCCTCGACCGGTTCCTGGTTGGCAGCGAGGGCACCCTCGGCGTGGTCGCCGGTGCCACCGTCCGGCTGGTCGAGGACGCACCCGCCCGGGCCCTGGCGGTGCTCGGCTACGCCGACATGTTCGAGGCCGCGGACGCGGTGCCGTCGCTGCTGCACCACCCGCTCGTCGCGTGCGAGGGCCTCGACGCCCGGATCGTCGACGTGGTCCGGGCCCGGCGCGGGACGGTGCCGGAGCTGCCCCGCGGCGCCGGCTGGCTGTTCGCCGAGGTCACCGGGGCCACCGTCGAGGAGGCCCGGGCGGCGGCCGACGCCGTGGCTCGCGACGCCGGCGCGGTCGACGTACGCCTGGTGACCGGGCCGGCCGAGATGGCCGCCCTGTGGCGGATCCGCGAGGACGGCGCGGGCCTCGCCGCCCGCAGCCTGGAGCACCCCGCGCACGCGGGCTGGGAGGACGCCGCCGTCCCGCCGGACCGGCTGGGCGCCTACCTGCGCGGCTTCGACGCGCTGCTGCGGGACGCGGGCCTGGACGGGGTGCCCTACGGCCACTTCGGCGACGGCTGCGTGCACGTGCGCATCGACTTCCCCCTCGACCGGCCCGGCGGGACCGCCGCGTTCCGGACCTTCGTCGAGGCGGCCGCGGACCTCACCGCGGCGCACGGCGGCAGCTTCTCCGGCGAGCACGGGGACGGCCGGGCCCGTTCGGCGCTGCTGCCGCGGATGTACTCCCCGGAGGTCATCGACCTGTTCGCCGCGGTCAAGCACCTCTTCGACCCCGCCGACCTGCTCAACCCCGGGGTGCTCGTGGACCCCCGCCCGGTGGACGCGGACATCCGGCTGGCCGGACGGCTGCGCGAGCCCCGGCGCACCCTGCGCCTGGTCCACGACGGCGGCTCGGTGGTCTCCGCGGTGCACCGCTGCACCGGGGTCGGCAAGTGCGTCGCCGACAACACCGGGGCCGGCGGGGTGATGTGCCCGTCGTACCAGGCGACCCGGGACGAGAAGGACTCCACCCGCGGCCGCG
This sequence comes from Nocardioidaceae bacterium, assembly GCA_035718765.1. Lineage (GTDB taxonomy): Bacteria > Actinomycetota > Actinomycetes > Propionibacteriales > Nocardioidaceae > Nocardioides_B. The sequence goes on along the minus strand of DASTGV010000492.1, from coordinate 10,047 downwards.
CCCGGGTCCTCCAGGAGATGGTCAACGGCACCCTGGTCACCGACGGCTGGCGGTCCGACGAGGTGCACGAGGCGCTCGACCTCTGCCTGTCCTGCAAGGGCTGCGCCACCGACTGCCCGACGGGCATCGACATGGCCACCTACAAGGCGGAGGCGCTGCACCAGCGCTACCGGCGGCGGCTGCGGCCGCGCAGCCACTACGCGCTGGGTCAGCTGCCGCGCTGGGCGCGGCTCACCCAGCCGGTGGCGCCGCTCGCGAACGCGGCGATGCGCGTCGGCCCCGTGCAGCGGCTGGCCAAGGCCGCGGCCGGCATCGACCAGCGGCGGGCCGTCCCCGCGTTCGCCCGCCGCCCGCTGCGGCGCTGGGCCCGCGGGAGCTCGTACGCCGCGACACCGACGCCCGCGTCGTACGACGTCGTGGTCTGGTCGGACTCGTTCACCGACGGGTTCGCCCCCGACAGCGGCCGCGCCGCCGTCGCGGTGCTGGAGGCCGCCGGGCTGCGCGTCGGGGTGGTCACCGAGCCGGCCTGCTGCGGGCTGACCTGGGTGAGCACCGGGCAGCTGACCGCCGCCCGCCGGATCCTGGGGCACACCCTCGACGTGCTGCACCCCTACGTCGCCGCCGGCGTCCCGGTCGTCGGCCTGGAGCCGTCCTGCCTCGCGACGCTGCGCTCCGACGCGGTCGAGCTCACCGCCGACCCGCGCGCGGCCGAGGTCGCCGCCGGGGTCCGGTCGCTGGCGGAGGTGCTGAGCGGCGTCCCGGGCTGGGAGCCCCCCGACCTCACCGGTACGACGGTGGTGGTGCAGCCGCACTGCCACCACGCGAGCGTCATCGGGTGGGACGCCGACGCCGCGCTGCTGGCCCGCACCGGGGCCACGGTCACGCGGGTCGGCGGCTGCTGCGGGCTGGCCGGCAACTTCGGGGTCGAGCGGGGGCACTACGAGGTGTCGGTCGCGGTCGCCGAGCACGACCTGCTGCCCGCCGTCCGGGCGGCGGGGGAGGACGCCGTGGTGCTGGCCGACGGGTTCTCCTGCCGCACCCAGCTCGACGACCTCGCCGGCGTGCGGGCCCGGCACCTCGCGGAGGTGCTCGCCCCGGGCGGCTCAGGGGGTAACCCGTAGACTGGACGCACCAGGCGCGGACGGAGGACCTCCCCTTACCGCACCCGCGGTCCGCTCGTTTTGACCGCGTTCCGGCGAGCCGGTAATCTTTTTCTTCGTGTCTGGGACACCCAGGCCCTACGCGTGCTCGTGACCGGGCCGTGTGGCTGCACTCGCAGCGATTCACTCGACGGCTACCCCGCCCGAACGGCGGTGGCCTGCGGTGGGCGACACGCCCGACCGCGGGGGTGGCGCCGAGGGTCGGTCCGGGTCGGACACGACAGAGACAGCATCACCGAAGAGGAAAGAGAACCACGCGGTGCCCACCATCCAGCAGTTGGTCCGCAAGGGCCGCCAGGACAAGGTGTCGAAGAACAAGACGCCCGCTCTGAAGGGTTCCCCCCAGCGGCGTGGCGTGTGCACGCGTGTCTACACGACCACCCCGAAGAAGCCGAACTCCGCGCTGCGCAAGGTCGCCCGTGTGCGCCTGTCCAGCGGCATCGAGGTCACGGCCTACATCCCGGGTGTCGGCCACAACCTGCAGGAGCACTCGATCGTGCTCGTGCGCGGCGGTCGTGTGAAGGACCTTCCCGGTGTCCGCTACAAGATCATCCGCGGCTCGCTCGACACGCAGGGCGTGAAGAACCGCAAGCAGGCTCGCAGCCGGTACGGCGCGAAGAAGGAGAAGAGCTAATGCCTCGCAAGGGCCCGGCCCCGAAGCGGCCGCTCGACGTCGACCCGGTCTACGGCTCGCAGGTCGTGACCCAGCTGGTCAGCAAGGTCCTCAAGGACGGCAAGAAGCAGACCGCGCAGCGCATCGTCTACGGCGCCCTCGAGGGCTGCCGCGAGAAGACCGGCACCGACCCGGTCGTCACGCTCAAGCGCGCGCTGGACAACGTCAAGCCGGCCCTGGAGGTCCGCAGCCGCCGTGTCGGTGGCGCGACCTACCAGGTCCCGGTCGAGGTGCGCGGTCCGCGCTCCATGACCCTGGCCCTGCGCTGGCTGGTCAGCTACTCCGCCGCCCGCCGTGAGAAGACCATGGCCGAGCGTCTGATGAACGAGATCCTGGACGCGTCCAACGGCCTCGGCGCCGCGGTCAAGCGTCGCGAGGACACGCACAAGATGGCCGAGGCCAACAAGGCGTTCGCCCACTACCGCTGGTGACCTGAGCCGGTCAGCGGCGCGCCGGCCCCGACCGAGCCGCGCCGCCCCGGCCGCAGCGGCCGCGGGCCGTCAACCGAGCACCACCCCCGCTCGAGCCTGCACCCCACCGGGTGCCCCCGAGCACCACCTAGCTACCGAGGGGATCACTGAGAAGTGGCCGTCGACATCACCACTGACCTGACCAAGGTCCGCAACATCGGCATCATGGCGCACATCGACGCCGGTAAGACCACCACGACCGAGCGGATCCTCTTCTACACCGGCATCTCCTACAAGATCGGCGAGGTCCACGAGGGCGCCGCCGTCATGGACTGGATGGAGCAGGAGCAGGAGCGCGGCATCACCATCACGTCCGCCGCGACGACCTGCTGGTGGAAGAACCACCAGATCAACATCATCGACACGCCCGGCCACGTCGACTTCACCGTCGAGGTCGAGCGCTCGCTGCGCGTCCTCGACGGCGCGGTCGCCGTCTTCGACGGTGTCGCCGGCGTCGAGCCGCAGACCATGACCGTGTGGCGGCAGGCGAACAAGTACTCCGTCCCCCGGATGTGCTTCGTCAACAAGCTCGACCGCACCGGCGCGGACTTCTTCCGCTGCGTCGACATGATGGTCGAGCGCCTCAACTCCACGCCGCTCGTGCTCCAGATCCCGATCGGTGCCGAGGCCGACTTCCTCGGCGTCGTCGACCTGGTCGGCATGCGCGCCCTCACCTGGCGCGGCGAGACCAAGATGGGCGAGGACTACGACATCGAGGAGATCCCGGCGGAGCTCAAGGAGCAGGCCGAGGAGTACCGCGAGAAGTTCCTCGAGACGCTGGCCGAGGCCGACGACGAGGTGATGGAGAAGTACCTCGAGGGTGAGGAGCTCAGCGTCGCCGAGCTCGAGGCCGCGATCCGTCGCGCCACCCTGGCCGACAAGGTCAACCCGGTCCTGTGCGGCACCGCCTTCAAGAACAAGGGCGTGCAGCCCCTGCTCGACGCGGTCGTGAAGTACCTCCCGTCGCCGATCGACGTCGGCGCCGTGCACGGCCACAAGGTCAACGACGAGGAGACCGAGCTGCTCCGCGAGCCGTCGGACAGCGAGCCGTTCTCCGGCCTGGCCTACAAGATCGCGGCGGACCCGCACCTGGGCAAGCTGACCTACGTGCGCGTCTACTCCGGCAAGCTCGAGGCGGGCGCCACGGTGCTCAACTCCGTCAAGGGCAAGAAGGAGCGGATCGGCAAGATCTACCAGATGCACGCGAACAAGCGTGAGGAGATCGCGTCGGTCGGCGCCGGCCAGATCGTGGCCGTCATGGGTCTGAAGGACACCACCACCGGTGAGACGCTCTGCGCGCAGAGCGACCCGGTCGTGCTGGAGTCGATGACCTTCCCGGCCCCGGTGATCGAGGTCGCCATCGAGCCGAAGACGAAGGGCGACCAGGAGAAGCTCGGCATCGCGATCCAGCGGCTCTCCGACGAGGACCCCACCTTCACGGTGAAGACCGACGAGGAGACCGGGCAGACCATCATCGCCGGCATGGGCGAGCTGCACCTGGAGATCCTGGTCGACCGCATGAAGCGCGAGTTCCGCGTCGAGGCGACCGTCGGCAAGCCGCAGGTGGCCTACCGCGAGACCATCCGCCAGAAGGTCGCGAACCACAGCTACACCCACAAGAAGCAGACCGGTGGCTCCGGCCAGTTCGCGAAGGTCGTGGTCTCGCTCGAGCCGAACATCGACCCGGAGACGGGCGCCGGTGCGGGCTACGAGTTCGTGAACAACGTGACCGGTGGTCGCGTGCCGCGCGAGTACATCCCGTCCGTCGACCAGGGCGGCCAGGGCGCCATGGAGTTCGGCGTGCTCGCCGGCTACCCGATGGTGGACGTCAAGTTCACCCTCGAGGACGGTGCCTACCACGACGTCGACTCCTCCGAGCTGGCGTTCAAGCTGGCCGGTGGGCAGGCGTTCAAGGAGGCCGCCCGGATGGCCAAGCCGGTGCTGCTCGAGCCGATGTTCGCGGTCGAGGTGACCACCCCGGAGAACTTCCTGGGAGACGTCATCGGGGACATCAACTCGCGCCGTGGACAGGTGCAGTCGATGTTCGAGCGGTCGGGTGACCGGGTGGTCACGGCGCTGGTACCGCTGTCAGAGATGTTCGGGTACGTTGGCGACCTGAGGTCCAAGACCTCCGGCCAGGCGTCGTACTCGATGGAGTTCGACTCGTACGCCGAGGTTCCGCAGAACGTCGCCGACGAGATCATCAAGAAGGTCCGCGGCGAGTAGTTCGTCGGACTTGTAGTCCCCCCAGCAGACGAGTCAAGTACTAACGAGGAGGAGCCCCCCGTGGCTAAGGCGAAGTTCGAGCGGACTAAGCCGCACGTCAACATCGGCACGATCGGTCACATCGACCACGGCAAGACGACGTTGACCGCAGCGATCACCAAGGTGCTGCACGACAAGTACCCGAACCTGAACGAGGCTTCGGCGTTCGACATGATCGACAAGGCTCCGGAGGAGCGTCAGCGCGGTATCACCATCTCCATCGCGCACGTCGAGTACCAGACGGAGGCGCGTCACTACGCCCACGTCGACTGCCCCGGTCACGCCGACTACATCAAGAACATGATCACCGGCGCGGCTCAGATGGACGGCGCGATCCTCGTGGTCGCCGCCACCGACGGCCCGATGCCGCAGACCCGCGAGCACGTGCTGCTCGCCCGCCAGGTCGGCGTGCCGGCGATCGTGGTCGCGCTGAACAAGTGCGACATGGTCGACGACGAGGAGCTCATCGAGCTCGTCGAGATGGAGGTGCGCGAGCTCCTCACCGAGTACGAGTTCCCCGGCGACGACATCCCGGTCGTCCGTGTGGCCGCCTTCCCGGCGCTGAACGGCGACGAGAAGTGGGGCGAGTCGATCATGGAGCTGATGAACGCGGTCGACGAGCACATCCCGCAGCCCGAGCGTGAGGTCGACAAGCCGTTCCTCATGCCGGTCGAGGACGTCTTCACGATCACCGGTCGCGGCACCGTGATCACCGGCCGCATCGAGCGCGGTGTGGTCAAGGTCAACGAGACCGTCGACATCATCGGTATCCGTGAGGGCAAGCAGACCACCACGGTCACCGGCGTCGAGATGTTCCGCAAGCTGCTCGACGAGGGCCAGGCCGGTGAGAACGTCGGCCTCTTGCTCCGTGGCACGAAGCGCGAGGACGTCGAGCGCGGCATGGTCGTCATCAAGCCGGGCACCACGACCCCGCACACCAACTTCGACGCGTCGGTCTACATCCTGTCGAAGGAGGAGGGCGGCCGTCACACGCCGTTCTTCAACAACTACCGTCCGCAGTTCTACTTCCGGACCACGGACGTGACCGGCGTCGTGACCCTCCCCGAGGGCACCGAGATGGTCATGCCCGGCGACAACACCGACATGTCGGTCGAGCTGATCCAGCCGATCGCCATGGAGGAGGGTCTCCGGTTCGCGATCCGCGAGGGTGGCCGCACCGTCGGCGCCGGCCGGGTCACGAACATCTCCAAGTGATCTAGCAGCACCTGCCGAGAGGCCCGGCCCCGTTGGGGGCCGGGCCTCTTGCTCTGTCTCCACGAGGGATCTGGCTGACTCGCCCCCACCCACCTACCGATCGGAAGGACACCCGACGCGTGAACGGCAAGGACGAAGGGGTCCGACCGGCACGGCCGCACACGGGGGTGACCGCCGACGGGAAGCGGCTGCGCGAGGTGGTCACCTACGCGCGGCGGGGGAGCCGGTTCTCCGCGCGGCAGCAGGCGGCGTGGGAGGAGTACGCCGGGGCGTACGTCGTGCCGGACGAGGCGGTGGACGAGCCGGACGTGCAGATCGCGTCCTGGTTCGGGCGGCACGCGCCGCTGGTCGTGGAGATCGGGTCGGGGGTCGGGGAGGCGACCGTGCCGCTGGCGGCCGCCCGCCCGTCGTACGACGTGCTGGCCTTCGAGGTCTGGCGACCGGGGGTGGCGGACACGCTGCACCGGCTGGGCCGCGACGGCGTCACGAACGTGCGGCTGCTCAGCGTGGACGCGGTGTGGTCGCTGCGGAACCTGCTGGGGGAGGGGGCCGTGCACGAGCTGTGGACGTTCTTCCCGGACCCGTGGCCGAAGAAGCGGCACCACCGCAGGCGGCTGGTGAACGCGGAGTTCGCGTCGCTGGCCGCGAGCCGGCTCGAGCCCGGGGGGCTGTGGCGGCTGGCCACGGACTGGGCGGACTACGCCGAGCAGATGCTGGAGGTGCTGGACGCCGAGCCGCTGCTGGAGAACGTGCACGACGGTGCGGCGCCGCGCTGGGACGAGCGCCCGGTGACCCGGTTCGAGCGACGCGGCCGCGCCGCCGGCCGGGAGATCACCGACCTGACCTACCGCCGCGTCTGAGCCGCTCGCGCAGGGCCGCGTCGCGGGCGAGCCGCAGCTCGTCGCGGCGGCGACGCTCCGCCACCACCGCGGCCAGCAACGCCTCGGGGTGCTGGCCGGGCGGCGGGGCCGGGGCGACGTGCGGCATCACCTGCTCGAGGAGCTGCCCGGCGAGCGTGGCCCGGGAGACCGGGTTCAGCGACGGTGCTCGGCCGAGGAACTGACGGACCGCGAGTGCCAGCCCGTCCGGCAGCGGGGTGATGTCGGCCCGCGACGCCCAGCCCGCCAGGTGCGGCGGCATTGGCGCGGGCCGCAGCACCGGGAACGGGAAGCGCTCGCGCACCACGTAGGTGCCGGCCACCACGTCGCCGAGCCGCTTGCCCCGGGTCGTGACGAGCGCGCACACCAGGGCGGGCACGCCGCTGAACACCCAGATCTCCACGACCCCGACGAGCGCGCGCATGAACGCGTGCCGGAACGAGACCGGCCCGGCGTCGTCGCGGACCGTCCGCAGGCCCAGCGCCAGCTTGCCGAGCGAACGGCCACGGGTGAGCGTCTCGACGGTGCTCGGCACCACGACCAGCACGAGGACCGTGCTCACGACGGTGGCGACGGCGAGCAGCGCCTCGTCTGCCGAGCCCGCCGCGACGCCGGCCACGAAGAACACCAGGAGCAGCAGCACACCCTCGGCGAGCACGTCGATCAGGCCGCTGGCGACCCGGACGCCGACCGTGGCCGGTGGCAGGTCGAGGGCGACGGCCTCGCCGGTGACGAGGTCGTCGTCGCCGAGGAGCGGGCGCGCGTCCGACATGAGGGGGTCACCCTAGGGCATCTCCCGAACGCCCGTCGGTGGTCGCCGGCGGCGGATACGGTGGCCCGCGTGGACATCGACGCCTTCGTGGCCGCGCATGCGCCGCGCTGGCGTCGGCTGGAGCAGCTGAGCCGCCGCCGGACCCTGAACGGTCCGGAGGCCGACGAGCTCGTCGACGGGTACCAGGAGGTCGCGACCCACCTGTCCGTCGTACGCTCCTCGGCCCCGGACGCCGGCCTGGTCGCCTACCTCTCCAGCGTGCTGGCCCGCGCCCGCACGCGTACGACGGGCACCCGCACGTCCTCGTGGCGCGACGGCCTCACGTTCCTGACCGCGACGTTCCCGGCCGCGCTGTACCGGATGCGGCGCTGGTGGCTCGGCACGCTCGCGGCCAACGTCGTGGTCGCCGGCGTGATGATGCTCTGGCTGCTGCAGCACCCTGGGGTCGAGTCCTCGCTGATCCCGCCGTCGGAGGCCGACCGGCTGGTGAACGTGGAGTTCGAGCGCTACTACAGCGAGTTCGCGGCCACGCACTTCGCGGCCCGCGTGTGGACCAACAACGCCTGGGTGGCGGCGCTGTGCATCGCGCTCGGGGTGCTCGGCCTGCCGGTCGTCTACCTGCTGCTGCAGAACATCCTCAACGTCGCCGTCATCGGCGCGCTGATGATCGACCACGACCGCGGGTCGCTGTTCTGGGGGCTGATCCTGCCGCACGGCATCCTCGAGCTGACCGCGGTCTTCGTGGCGGCCGGCGTCGGGCTGAAGCTGTTCTGGGCCTGGGTGGACCCCGGCCCCCGCACGCGCGTGCAGTCCGTCGCCCGCGAGGGGCGCAGCGCCGGGGCGGTCGCGCTCGGGCTGGTCCTGGTGCTGCTGGTCAGCGGCGTGATCGAGGCGTTCGTGACGCCGTCCGGCCTGCCGACCTGGGCCCGGATCAGCATCGGGGTGGGCGCCGAGGCGCTGTTCCTGGGCTACGTGTTCGTGGTCGGCCGGCGGGCCGTGCTGGCCGGGCACACCGGCGACGTCGCCGCGGACCGGCTCGAGGACACCGTCGCCGTCGCCGACTAGGCAGGAGACGCGTCCTAGAGCAGGCCGCGCCCCTTCAGCATCAGGTAGTGGTCGGTGAGCGCCACCGGCAGCCGGTCGGCGTCCGCGTCCACGACGTCGACGCCCACGCTGCCCAGGATCTCGGCGGTGCGTGCGCGGTCGGCGAGGACCTGCTCCGCGGCGGCCGCGTCGTAGACGTCCTGCGGCCGGCCCCGTCGCGCGGCCATCCGGTCGAGCTCCGGGTCCCGGACCGACGCCAGCACCACCCGGTGCCGGTGGGCCAGGGTGGGCAGCGCCGGCAGCAGGCCGTGCTCCACCGCGGCGGGCTCGAGCGCCGAGAGCAGCACGACGAGCGCCGGCTGCCGGCCCAGCGCCGCGACCGCGGAGGTGAGCCGCGACCAGTCCGCCTCGACCAGCGCCGGCTCGAGGTCGGCCATCGCCTCGACGACGTGGGGGAGCGCGTCCCCGCGGGTGCCGGCCCGGACCCGGGCGCGCACCTGCCGGTCCCCGGCCAGGAAGTCCACGCTGTCACCGGCCCGGGAGGCGAGCGCGGCCAGCAGCAGGCCAGCGTCCATCGCCGAGTCGAGCCGGGGCACGTCGTCGACCCGCCCGGCCGACGTACGCGAGGTGTCCAGGACCAGCAGCACCCGTCGCTGCCGCTCCGGCTGCCAGGTCCGGACCACGACGTTGCGGGAGCGGGCCGTGGCGCGCCAGTCGATGCTGCGTACGTCGTCCCCCAGCACGTAGTCGCGCAGCGAGTCGAACTCGGTGCCCTGCCCGCGGACCCGGACCGCCGCACGGCCGTCGAGCTCCCGCAGCCGCGCCAGCCGGCTGGGCAGGTGCTTGCGGGAGTGGAACGGCGGCAGCACGCGGACCGTGCCCGGCACGTCGAGCGAGCGCTGGCGGGCGGCCAGCCCCAGCGGGCCGGTGCAGCGCACCGTCACCCGCGCGGTGCGCCGGTCGCCGCGACGGGACGGGGTCAGCGAAGTGCGCAGCAGCACCTGGTCGCCGGGGGAGAGGTCGAGCCGGTGCCGGTTGCCGGTCGCACCGGCCGAGGGCTGCCAGGCGTCGCGGAGCAGGCCGCGCACCCGGCGCCGGCCCGGGTTCGCCACCACGAGGGCGGTCGAGGTCGTCTGCCCCTGACGCACCGGGCCGCCGGGCCGCCGGGTCACCTCCAGCTGCCCGGGCCGGGGCGCGAGCAGCACGTCGAGGCCGACCAGGAGCACGACCGCGAGCACCCACCAGGCGGCGGTGCTGCCGACCGGGCGGACGACGAGCGCCAGGACCCCGGCCAGGAGCAGGAGCGGGACGCGGCCGGTGACGGTCATCGGGGCACGGGCACCGAGTCGACCGCGCTCTGCAGCACCTGGGAGACGGCGACGCCCTCGAGCTCGGCCTCGGGCCGCAGCCCCAGCCGGTGGGCCAGGGTGGCGCCGGCCAGCGCCTTGACGTCGTCGGGGGTGACGAACGCGCGGCCCTGCAGCCAGGCCCAGGCCCGGCTGGTGCGGAGCAGCGCGGTCGCGCCGCGCGGGCTGACGCCCAGGCTCAGGGACGGGGACACCCGGGTGGC
>DASTGV010000491.1:0-7965 GCA_035718765.1 Nocardioidaceae bacterium | reverse complement strand
GGCGGTCAGGCGACGTACGGGATCGTCTGCGGACCCTCCGGCAGCACGCACACGCGCGACTCGGGGCCGGCGTCGTGCAACCGGCGCAGCACGGTCTCGGCGACGTCCTCGGTGTGCCCGAGGTGGGCGGAGGCCAGGTCGTCGGCGGAGAGGTACGACGAGCGCACCACCACCTCGGCGTGGGCCTGCACCTTGGCCTGCACCTGGACCTGCCACTGGTCCGGGACCGTCCGCTCCCGGGCCGCGATCGTCGCGAGCAGCGCCTCCGGGGAGGCCTCGGAGGCCAGCACCTCGCGGTAGGAGCCGTGGTCGGGGAACCCGTCCCGGCACTCGGCCGCGCAGACGATCGTGCCGCCCGGCCGGACCACGGTCATCCCCGCGGACATGCCCTTCACCGCCTGGTAGAGGTTCTGGTCCAGCGGGTAGCCGGCGTTGGTGGTCACCACCACGTCGAACAGCGCCGGCACCGGCTGCATCGCCAGCCGCTGCGAGGCCGCCCGGGCCGCCGCGTGCATCGGCGGCAGCGGGCCGCCGAACGCCTCGACGATCCGCTGCTCGCGGTTGAGCACCACGTCGAGCCCGAAGTCGGCGCCGCCGACCGCGGCGACCACGGCCCGGATGTCGTCGTGCACCGGGTTGCCCTCGCAGACCGCCCAGGTGGCGTTCGGGTGGCCGATCCGCCTCGCGTCGTGCAGCGTGAGCACGGTCTCGAGACCCGCCAGCCCCGGCGCGACCAGCTTCGGGCCGCCGCTGAACCCGGCGAAGAAGTGCGGCTCCACGAAGCCGGTGGTGATCCGCACGTCGGCCTCGACCCACAGCCGGTCGAGGAAGACGGGCACGTCCTCCCCGTGCCGGCCCAGCCACACCAGCGAGGCGTCGTCACGCGCGTCGTGGTTGACGACCCGGACCTGGTCGGCCACGTCGCCGAGCATGGCCTTGATCTCGGCGTCGGTGTTGCCGCGGTGCGTCCCGGTCGCGACCAGCACCACCACGTCCTCCAGCGCGACGATCCCGTCCAGCTCCTCCAGGACGGCGGGGATCATCAGGTGCCGCGGCTGCGGGCGGGTGCCGTCGCACATCGAGATCGCGACGGTCTGGCCGGGCTTCACGAGCTCACGCAGTGGCGGACCCCCGACCGGGTGCCGCAGCGCCTCCCGCAGCAGCCCGCGCTGGTCCTCCGCGGCGGCGACGTACGTCGGCTCCACGACCGTCGTCCGGGCGGCGGGCAGCTCGACGTCGAGCCCCGTCTCGCCGTACGCCAGCCGGACGGTCACGGTGGGTTCGCTCATGCGGTCATCCTTTTCCCGTCCCCGGTCGCTGTCAGATCACGCCGAGCTTGCTGGCCTCGTAGACCGCCTCGGCCCGGCGGGAGACGCCGAGCTTGCGCAGGATGTTGCCGACGTGGAACTTGGCGGTCGTCTCGGAGATGTACAGCCGGGCGCCGATGTCGCGGTTGGACAGCCCCCGCGCCAGCAGGCTGAGCACCTCGCGCTCCCGGGCCGTGAGCTGCTTGGTCTCCTCGACCGGCGGGGCGTTCAGCCCCCGGACCATGGCGGCGGCGCTGCGCGCGTCGAAGGCGCTCTCGCCGCGCGACACGTCCCGGATGGCCCGGATCAGCGCCGAGGTGTCGACGTCCTTGACGACGTACCCGCGCGCGCCGGCCCGGATCGCCTGGAGCACGAGCTGCTCGTCGAGGAACGTGGTCAGCACCAGCACGCCGACGTCGGGGTGCTGCGCGGTGAGCTGCTGGCATAGCTCGAGGCCCTCGCTGTCCGAGGACGTGGAGAGCTTGAGGTCGAGCAGCACGATCTGCGGGTTCGCGCGGCCGACGACCGCGAGCGCCTCGCTGGCGCTGGACGCCTCGGCCACCACCCGCAGGTCGTCCTCGCGCTCCAGGATCGAGCGCAGCCCCTGCCGGACGATCGCGTGGTCGTCGACCAGCATGATGCCGACGACGCCGCTGCGGGCGCCCTGCTGCGAGGGAGCGAGCGTGGCCATGGGTCAGGCCTCCAACGGGTCGACGGGAGGGGCCAGGTCGGTGACCAGGCCCGGGGTGCGGGGGACGAGCGGGAGCGGGATCCGCATCTCGACGCGGACGCCGCCGAGCCGGGCCCGGCGGAAGGCCAGGCTGCCGCCGAGGTCGCTGATCCGGCTGTCCATGTTCACCAGCCCGCGGTGCCGGCCGTCGACCATGGTGGCCCGCTCCAGGCGCAGCTTGCGGCTCAGCTCGGTCGGGTCGCCCTCGCCGTCGTCGGCCACCGAGACCGTGATCCGGTCCGGCCGGTAGCGCAGCCGGACGATCGCCCGGGTCGCCTGGGCGTGGGTCGCGACGTTGAACAGCGCCTCCCCCACCGTGCGCGCGATCTCGTGGTCGGCGTCGTTGGGCAGCGCCGTCACGTCGCCCTCGACCCGCAGCTGCACGGCCAGGTGCGGCTTGTGCTGGTGGGCGACCTCGTGCAGCAGCTCGGGCAGCGTCGAGACGGTGCCACGGTGCGGCTGGTGCAGCGCGTAGATCGCGCGCCGCAGCTGGTCGACGGCGTCCTGGGAGAGCTTCTTCGCGGTCGCGAGCCGGCTCAGGATCGACGAGCCCGGGTCGCCGAGCTTCTCGGCGTCGCCGCGCGCGATCTCGACGGCCATCCCGGCGGACAGGACGTACTGGGTGACGCTGTCGTGCAGCTCCCGGGCGATGCGGTGCCGCTCGTTGTCGACGAGCTCGCGCTGGTGGGCCAGCAGCAGGCGCTCCTCGACCTGCCGCAGCTCGGCGGTCCGGTCCGCGAGGTGCCGGGCCTGGGCGGTCGCCTCGTCGTACAGCCGCTGCGCCCGCCGGTGCAGCGCCAACCCGGCCTGGTACTGCTCGCTGGTGTGCAGCGACACCGCCGCCTGGTTGGCCAGGATCCGCAGCACCGACAGGTCGCCGGGCTCGGGGTCGATCTGGAGCCGGTGCTGGGCGACCAGGCTGCCGACCGTGCGGCCCTCCAGGGTCATCGGCACCCGGATCCAGCCCGTCGGCTCGATCACCGGCCGGGTGTGCCCGGCCCGGATCGACTGGAGCTCGAGCTTCACCGAGGTGGGCAGGTCGTCCTCGTCGACGGTGATCTCCCCGTCGCCGTCGGAGGCCAGGAACCGCGGCCGGGCGCCCTTGAGGTGCCCGTCGGAGAGCGCGAGCACGGTCCACTCGGCGTTGAGGTGCGCGGCCGCCGCCCGGACGACCTCCTCGAGCAGCCCCCGTGGGCCCTCGACCGTGCGCACCAGGGCGCGGGAGATGGAGTCCATCGCCCGCACGGCGTGCTGCATCCGCTCGTCGGAGCGCACGTAGGCGCGGTAGTAGGACGTCTTGCCGGAGCGGACACCGGTCAGGGTGGCCAGGTCGAGGCGCTGCCGCCGGGGGCTCATGACCGCGCTTCCACGGGAGGTCTCACCAGGCTGTCGGTCACAGGGCCGCCAGGAACAGCTTCTCCACGTCGGCGGACGAGGCGGACCTGGGGTTGGTGGTCAGACAGGCGTCGTCGAGGGTGTTCAGCGCCAGCCGGGGTACGGCGGTCTCGTCGACGCCGAGCTCGCGCAGGCCCCGGGGCACCCCGACGTCGTCGGCCAGCTGCCGGACGTGCACCGCCAGCATCTCCGCCGCCACGTCGGCCGGGACCCCGTCGACCGGGAGCCCGGCGGAGCGGGCCAGGTCGACGAACCGCTCCGGGCTCTCCTGCGCGTTGTAGCGGATCACGTGCGGCAGCAGCACGCCGTTGACCACGCCGTGCGGGGCGTCGAGCAGGCCCCCGACCTGGTGGCTCATCGCGTGCGTCGCGCCGAGGATCGCGTTGGTGAACGCGAGCCCGGCGTTGAGGCTGGCCTGCGCCATCTTGGAGCGGGCGCCCTCCTCGGTCGGCCGCAGGATCGTGGTGCGGAGGTTCTGGCAGACCAGCCCGACCGCGTTGAGCGCGTGGATGTCGGCGAGCGGGTTGTGCGCCAGGGACACGAACGACTCGATGCCGTGGGTCAGCGCGTCCAGGCCGGTCGCGGCGTTCAGCCACTCCGGCATCGTCACCAGCAGCCGCGGGTCGGTGATCGAGATGTCCGGGACCAGCGCGCGGCCCATGATCGTGATCTTCACGGACCGGGCGGTGTCGGTGACGATGCAGAACTGCGAGACGTCGGCGCCGGTGCCGGAGGTGCTCGGGATCATCAGCAGCGGCGGGATCGGCTTCGCGACCAGGTCCACGCCGCCGTAGTCCAGGATCTGCCCGCCGTTGCCGGACAGGATGGCGACGCCCTTGGCGGCGTCGATGCAGGAGCCGCCGCCGAGCGCGATCAGGACGTCGCAGCCCTCCTCGACGTACCGCTCGTACGCCGCGTGGATCTCGTGGTCCTTGGGGTTCGGGGTGACGTCGGACCAGACCACCGGTGTCAGCCGGGACCCGGCGAGGTGGCCGAGCAGCTCGTCGCACCAGCCGGCCTCGATGACCCCGGGGTCGGTGACCACCATCGGCCGGCGGGCGCCGAGCCGGGCGGCGGAGAAGCCGGCCTCGCCGAGGGAGCCGAGCCCGAACACGACCTCGGGGGCGTGGAACTTGACCAGCGGGGGCCGGAGGGTCTCGTCGACCGGAGGGTCGTCCGGGCGCTGGGTCGGCACGTCGGGTCCGGCGATCGACTGCACGGCGCCTCCTATCACGACGCCCTCCAAACTACACGCGGCTCCGGGAGCCCCGGAAGCAGAACGCGGGGCCCACACACGGCTCCCACACGGTAGGCGGACCGTGCCGCCGGCTGCCCCGACCGGCAGCAGGGCCCGCACCTGACCGGACGGGTAGGTGTGCCCCGGCTCGGCGCGGGACGAGACTGCGAGGACCGACCCGCGGACTTCGAGGAGGAGTCGCATGAAGACCACTGCTGCCGTCGTGTACGAGCCGGGCAAGCCCATCGAGATCGAGGAGCTGGACCTCGACGGCCCGAAGGAGGGCGAGGTCCTCATCCGGTACACGCACGCCGGGCTCTGCCACTCCGACGTGCACATCGCCCACGGCGACCTCGAGGCGCGGCTGCCGATGGTCCTGGGCCACGAGGGTGCCGGCGTCATCGAGGAGGTCGGGCCGGGCGTCACCCGGGTCAAGCCGGGCGACCACGTGGTCTGCTCCTTCATCCCGAACTGCGGCTCGTGCCGCTACTGCGCGAGCGGGCAGCAGTCGATCTGCGACATGGGCGCGACCATCCTCGAGGGCTACCTGCCGGGCGAGCGGTTCCCGCTGACGGGTCCGCGCGGGCAGTACGGCGCGATGTGCATGCTCGGCACGTTCAGCCAGTACGGCGTCATCCACCAGAACTCCGCGGTCAAGGTCGACGACGACCTGCCGCTCGACAAGGCCGTGCTGGTCGGGTGCGGCGTGCCGACCGGCTGGGGTGCCGCGGTCAACACCGCCGCGGTCAAGGCCGGCCAGACCGTGCTGGTGGTCGGGGTCGGCGGCATCGGCATCAACGCGGTCCAGGGCGCCCGGCTGGCCGGCGCCAAGAACGTCATCGCGATCGACCCGCTGGAGAACAAGCGCGAGAAGGCCATGGAGCTCGGCGCCACCCACTCGTTCGCGAGCACCGACGAGGCGATGGAGACGATCACCGAGCTGACCCGCGGCCAGATGGCGGACGCCGCCATCCTGACGCCGGGCCTGATGACCTCGGAGATCGTCGCCGGCGGCTTCCACGCGGTCGGCAAGGGCGGCGTGGTGGTGCTGACCGGCCTGAACAAGATCATGGAGCAGACCATCGAGCTGCCGGGCACGATCATGACGCTCTACCGCAAGTCGCTGAAGGGCAGCCTGTTCGGCGACTGCAACCCGACCACCGACATCCCCCGGATCCTCGGGCTCTACCAGTCCGGCGACATCAAGCTCGACGAGATCATCACCAGGACCTACACGCTCGACCAGGTCAACGAGGGCTACGACGACCTGCTGAGCGGCAAGAACGTCCGCGGCGTCGTCGTCCACTCGCACGGCTGAGTGTCCGTGACGCTCCCCGTCCTCGACCGGGCCCGCGAGGTCGAGCTGCTCGTGGCCGCCCTCGACGCGGGCGCGCACGTGCTGCTCGAGGGCCCGCCGGGGACGGGGAAGTCGACGCTGCTGCGGGCCGTCTCCTCGGAGCGGTCGGCACCGTTCCACCTCGTCGAGGGCAACGCCGAGCTCACCCCCGCTCGGCTGGTCGGGCACTTCGACCCGGCGCAGGTGCTGGCCCAGGGGTACACCCCCGACGTCTTCGTCGACGGTCCCCTGGTGCGGGCGCTGCGCGAGGGCGGCCTGCTGTACGTCGAGGAGATCAACCGGGTCCCCGAGGAGACGCTGAACGTCCTGATCACGGTGATGTCCGAGGCCGAGCTCACGGTGCCGCGGCTCGGTCTGGTGCGGGCGGAGCCGGGCTTCCGGCTGGTGGCGGCGATGAACCCGTTCGACGCGGTGGGGACCGAGCGGATCTCCTCGGCGATCTACGACCGCACCTGCCGGATCGCGATGGACTACCAGTCCGCGGAGACCGAGGCGGAGATCGTGGCGCTGCGCGGCCCGTCCGACGACGCCTGGCGGGCGCGGGTCGTGGACCTGGTCCGACGTACCCGGTCGCACGCGGACGTCCGGATCGGCTCCTCGGTGCGCGGCGCGATCGACCTGGTCGCGATCGCCACCCGGCTGGCGGCGATGCGCGCGGTGCCGGCCGACGACTGGCAGGCGGGGCTGGACGCGGCGCTGGTGTCACTGTCGGGGCGGATCCGGCTGCACGAGTCGGCCGGGCGGCGACCGGAGGAGGTGGTGCGGGAGCTGTACGAGCAGGTCTTCGGCGCGCCGCCCGCGGCCTCCCCCGAGGACGCCGACGGGGGCGCCGACCCGGGGGAAGCCTGAGCCCGCCGCGACCGGCGGGCGAGCCCCAGCAGCGCAGGAACCCCAAGCAGGACGCGTCCCGCACCCGCACCGTCGGCCGCTCGGCGCTGTCGCGGCACGCCCGCTTCGCGGACGTCTCCCCCGAGGTCGGCACGCTCGACGAGCAGGCGTTGGAGCGGGCGCTAGCCGCCGACCCCGACGGGACGCTGGCGATGGTCGCCGACCTCGTGCACGCCACCGACGGGTCGCTGCGGGCCCAGGCGCGCCGGCTGGCGGCCCGGCTGGTCATCGACCGCTCGCGGGCGGGCCGTCCCGTCCGCAGCGGTACGGCGCGCCCGCGGCTCGTGCCGGCCGGCCGCGGCGGTGACCTCGACGTCGACGCGTCGATGGACGGGATCGTCACCGCGCACGGCGAGCGGCGTCCCGCGGACCTCGACGAGCTGACCGCCCGGGACTGGGGACGTCAGGACGTCGCGGTGTGCCTGCTGGTGGACGCGTCCGGGTCGATGAGCGGTGAGCGGCTCGCGGTGGCGGCGACGGTGACCGCGGCCTGCGCGCTGCGGGCGCCGGCCCAGCACGCGGTGCTGGCGTTCGCCGGCGACGTCCGGGCGCTGCGGTCGCTGCACGCGGGTGACCCGGCGGCGACGGTGGTGGACCGGGTGCTCGCGCTGCGGGGGCACGGGGTGACCCGGCTGGCGGACGCCCTGCGGGCGGCGTCCGCGGAGCTCGCCAGGGCCCGGGCCCAGCGGCGCGTGGTGGTGCTGCTCTCGGACTGCCGGCACACCGACGAGGACCCGGTCGCGGTGGCCCGGACGGTGCCGGAGCTGGTCGTGCTCGCGCCGCGCGACGACGCCGAGCAGGCGCACGCCTTCGCGGCCGCGGCCGGGGCCCGGTGCGCCGAGCTCGCCGGCGCCGACAGCGCGCCGGGGCTGCTGCGGGAGCTGCTCGGCTGACCGCGGCCGCCGCGGCAGATGTGAGACACCGCGCTGTCTCAGAACAGCAGCGGCAGCGCGAACAGCATCACGGTGGACCAGGTGACGTGGGTGAGGATCGGCGCCAGGATCCCGCCCGAGGCCCGGCGCTCGAGGCCGACGACGACACCGAGCAGGAT
>DASTGV010000490.1:0-3646 GCA_035718765.1 Nocardioidaceae bacterium | reverse complement strand
ACCGACCAGGAGTGGAACGGCATCATCCGCCGCGGCGCGAAGCTCATCTACGCCTACTCGGAGGCCACCGTCCCGCTGGTCACGATCATCACCCGCAAGGCCTACGGCGGCGCCTACGACGTGATGGGCTCCAAGCACCTCGGCGCGGACATGAACCTCGCCTGGCCGACCGCGCAGATCGCGGTGATGGGCGCACAGGGCGCGGTGAACATCCTCTACCGCAACGACCTCAAGGACGCCGACGACCCGGACACCCGCCGCGCCGAGCTGGTCCAGGAGTACGAGGACCACCTCGCCAACCCGTACCTCGCCGCCGAGCGCGGGTACGTCGACGCGGTGATCCACCCGCACGAGACCCGGGTGGAGATCGTCCGCGCGCTCCGGCTGCTCCGGTCCAAGCGGGAGACGCTGCCGCCGAAGAAGCACGGGAACATCCCGCTCTGATGGCCACCGAGAACGACAGGCCCGAGACCCCGCTGCTGTTCGCGGTCAAGGGCGACGCCTCCGCCGAGGAGGTCGCCGCCCTCGTCGCCGTGCTCCAGGGGCTGGCCGCCGCCGGCGCCGGGGCCGCCGACCGGCCGCCGCCGTCGGAGTGGTCGTCCCACCACCGCAAGGTGCGGGCCCCGCTGGCGCCCGGCCCGGGCGGCTGGCGCTCGAGCGGGCAGCCGCGCTGACGCCGGTGCCGCTCGATCCCGAGGTCGAGGCCGCCAAGGAGCGTGGCTGGCGCGCCGCGGCCGACCTGGACGCCGCGCTGGCCGCGGGGCACATCGACGAGGCCGCGTGGCACCGGCGCTCGCTGGAGATGGTCGAGGACGCCTACCTCGCCGGCGCGACACTGCAGGCGCAGTCCGGGCACTCCGGGGACGCCGTCCGCTGGGAGACCGCCCGGCGCCCGGTGCTCGACGCCGTCGACCGGGGCGGGACGTTCCTCGACGTCGGCTGCGCCAACGGCCTGCTCATGGAGTCGGTGGCCGCCTGGTCCCGCGAGGACGGCCACCCGCTGGAGCCCTACGGCGTGGACATCTCGCCGCGGCTCGCGGACCTCGCCCGGCGGCGCTGCCCGCAGTGGGCGGACCGCGTCTGGGCCGCGAACGCCCTGGGCTGGACGCCACCGCGCCGGTTCACCTACGTGCGGACCGGCCTGGACTACGTCCCTCCGCCCCGCCGGGCGGAGTACGTCGACCACCTGCTCAGCGAGGTCGTCGAGCCCGGCGGCCGCCTCGTCGTCGGGGTCTTCAACGAGGAGCGCGACCAGGACGGCCTGGCCGCCCTGGTCGCGTCCTGGGGGTTCCCGGTCGCCGGCCGGACCGCGCGTCCGCACCGGCACCCGGCGGTGGCCTACAAGGCCTTCTGGGTCGACGCTCGCTGAGCCCGGCCGGGGGATGCTGCTCGACGTGATGCTGGCCGACATGGCCGCTGCGCGTTCGGCGAGGAGGGGCTCAGCGCCGTCGCCGGCGGCTGACCCCGGCGGCCCCCGACCAGGCCACGGCGCCGACGAGCGCCAGCCCCAGGGCCACCAGCTCGAGGTGCCACCCGGGCGGGGAGTACCGCACCGTGACCGTCCGGCCCGCCGCGCCCGGCGGCAGGTCGACGGTCAGCAGGTAGCCGTCCAGCGGCTTCCCCACGGTCCCCACGTCGGTGCTGAACCCCGGCCAGGCCAGCGCGGCGATCACGACCCGGCCGCCGGAGGCCGGCACCCGGCGCACGGTGAACCGCACCGTGCGCTCGTCGCCGGGCCGGGGGACCAGGCTCGTCCCCGGTGACGTCCACACCGGCTGGGCGGCACCGGGAGCCGGCGTCCGTCGTACCCAGGTGATGGTGCGCGGCGTCGACGCCGCCACGCGCCAGCCGGCCGGCGGGGACGACAGGTCCCGGCCGGGGAAGTCCGTGCGGACCAGCAGCAGCGTGCCCACCGACAGCAGGTCGACGCGGCGCCGCCCTGTGGTCGGCTCGGTGGAGAACAGCTGGTCGAGCAGCTGCGGGCAGGTGGAGCCCTCGTACTTGATGCAGTAGCGGTCCTTGTAGGCGCGGAAGCTGATCGTGGTGTAGCCGTTCTGCACCCGGTGCCGCCCGAGGTACCACGCCGAGCCCGACAGCGACTCGCGCGCCCACGTCGGGTCCGCCTTCAGGCGGCCCCCGGTGCCGCCGACGACCAGCACGTCGCCGCGGGCGGCCGGCAGGGGACGCAGGTAGTCGCGGGCGAGCGCCGGCATGTTCCGCTCCGGGGACGGCGGCACCGGGAAGACCTGGTGCTGGAACACCGCCAGGACGACGGTGAGGAGGGCGGCGCCGAGCGCACCGGCGCGCAGGAGGCCCGCTCCCCCGGGCCGGCGGCAGCACCACCAGACCGCGGCGAAGCCGGCGGCCGTCGCGGCCAGGGCCACGAGATGGGGCCGCCACAGCTCCGGGGCCCGCACGGTGGCGGCGACGGTGGCCAGCAGCAGCCACCCCAGACCGAGCCCGAGCCGGCGCCGCGAGGGAGCGCGGGCGGCGTGCCGCGAGAGCAGCACCGCGGTCAGCACGACGACCCCCTCCACCAGGAAGGGCTGCAGCCGCAGCGGCCAGCGCAGGGGACCCATCTGCTGCGGCATCCCCACGACCACCAGGGCCATCGCCAGGGTGAACACCAGCAGGCCGGCGAGCGGGCGCCACCGACGACGCAGGGCGTCCAGGTCCACCAGCACCAGGACCGGGAGGAACCAGGCGACGAACGCGTACGGCAGCAGGTGCAGGGTCGTGCCCGGCACCGCGTCGGTGGGCAGCGGCGCGGACAGCAGGGCCAGCGGGTCCGAGGAGAACTTGCCCGCGAGGGCGAACCCTCCCCCGCTGCGCGTCGTCACCGGCGCCGTGAGCACTCCCGGGAGGTAGACCGTGAACGCCACGAGCCCGCCGAAGACGGCGGTGCCGAACACCCGCAGGGCGGCGGTCCGGTCCCGCGCGACCCGGCTGTCCACGAGCGACACCCCGAGGACCAGGATCAGCATGATCGTGCCGTAGACGTACCCGACGCTCACGAGCAGGTAGACCAGGACCAGCAGCACGGCGGGGTTGGCGCCGCACATCGTCCTGCGCAGCGCCCACCACACCCACGGCAGCAGCGCCCAGATCATCAGGCCGGCCGTCCACGACTCCAGGTCGAGGTACTGCGTCATCCCGCCGAAACCCACCGCGACCGCAGCGACGAAGGCGAGGGGTGCCACGGCGCCGTACGAGCGCGCCAGCACGAAGATGCCCAGCACCCCGACGCACAGCAGCGCCAGCTTCACGACGGTCGCGAACACCAGCACGTTCGTCGCCGTCGTCGCGAGCAGCCCGATGGCCGCCACCAGCGGGCTGAACAGCCCCCACTGCCCCTCGGCCACCGCGTTGCCGCTGGCCCACGCGTGCAGGTCGATCAGCGGCCAGTGGCCCGCCCGCAGCTGCTCGCCCAGGCGGTACTCCCAGCCGAGGTACGCCGACTGGGTGTCGCCGTGGAAGAAGTAGCGGGGGTTCTGGACGAGCAGCAGCAGGTTCCCGGCGAGCGCGACCAGGACCGCGGCGACGGCCCAGACCGGACCCGTCCCCCGCGACGCCTTCTCCGTTGCCCCCCGCACACAGGGGTTCTAGCACGTCGAACCTGACCAGAGCGTGACGCGGGGGTAACGGG
>DASTGV010000489.1:0-4367 GCA_035718765.1 Nocardioidaceae bacterium | reverse complement strand
GCTGGGCATGGTGGCCGAGCCCTACCAGCAGGGCCGTCCCGGCCTGCTGATGAGGACCGCGTCCAGGATGACCGCCGGGGCCGCCGTCCTCTCGGCGCTCGGTGGCCGCTCGCGGGTGGTCTCCGCGCTCTGCGGCGCGACCTACGTGTCCGCCTCGGTGCTGACCAGGTTCGGGGTCTTCGAGGCCGGCCTGGCCTCGGCGCGAGACCCGAAGTACACCGTGGTGCCGCAGCGCGAGCGGCTGGCCGCGAGGGCCCGGCAGGAGGCTCCTGCCTGAGCGCTCCCGCATGGGGGTCGGTCGGTTGGGTATGGGGGCAGGCGTCATGAGCGACCTCCCGCGCCCCGCCCTCGCGACGCTGAGCCACGCGCGACGCTTCGAGGACGGCTGGGTCTACGAGCGCAAGCTCGACGGAGAGCGGTGCCTGGCCGAGCACACAGGGGCCCGGACCCGGCTCAGCTCACGGTCGGGACGTGACGTCACCGCGTCGTTCCCCGAGCTCGAGGAGGCGCTCGCGCGGCAGAGTGCCGACGACTTCCTGCTCGACGGCGAGGTGGTGGCCTTCGACGGCGACCGCACGAGCTTCGCCCGCCTGCAGCCGCGGATCCACGTGAGCGACCGCGACCGGGCCCGCCGCACCGGCGTGCCGGTCTTCTACTACGTCTTCGACGTGCTGCGCGCCGAGGGCGAGGACCTGACCTCGCTGCCGCTGCTCGACCGCAAGTCCCGGCTGCGTGACCTGCTCACCTTCCGCGACCCGGTGCGCTACGTCCCGCACCGGCGCGCCGCCGACGAGGACTGGTTGGGCGACATCTGCGCGCGCGGCTGGGAGGGCCTGATCGCGAAACGGGCGGACGCGCCGTACGTCAGCGGCCGCACGAGGGAGTGGCTGAAGCTCAAGTGCGAGGCGGGCCAGGAGCTCGTCGTGGTCGGCTGGACGGAGCCGCAGGCGTCGCGGGTGGGCCTGGGCGCCCTGCTGCTCGCGTACCACGACGGCGACGACCTGGTCTACGCGGGCAAGGTCGGCACCGGGTTCTCCGACGCCGAGCTGCGCCGGCTGCACGACCGGCTGACGATGCTCGAGGTCGACGCGTCACCGTGCACGCGCGGGAGGCTGCCGACGGGCGACGTGCACTGGGCGCGTCCGAAGCTGGTGGCCGAGATCGCCTTCACGGAGTGGACGAGCGCCGGCCAGCTGCGGCACCCGCGCTACCTCGGCCTGCGCCGGGACAAGAGCGCCGACGACGTGGTCCGGGAGCAAGGTGTCACGAGGGCGGGTAGGGGTTCTCCTTGAGCAGCCGGGCGAGGTGGACCGCGTTGGCCGCGACCGACGCGTTGGTCTGCACGGTCTTCTCGGGGCTCTCGTCGTGGTCCTTGTAGTCGACGCCCTGCATCGCCTCCCCGACCCAGTAGGTGCCGCTGTTGGCGGCCACCGAGAAGCCGGTGTCGTTGAGCGCCTGCAGGCACTCCGCGACCACGTGGTGCGCGCCGTCCTCGTTGCCCACGACGGCCACCGCGGCCACCTTGCCGAAGGTCAGCAGCCGACCCTCGTCGTCGGTCTCGCTGATCTCCGCGTCGAGCCGCTCCAGCACCATCTTGCAGACCGCGGACGGCTGGCCCAGCCAGATCGGGGTGGCCAGCACCAGCACGTCCGACGCGAGCATCTTCTGCCGGACCACCGGCCAGCCGTCGCCGTCCCCCTCGTCGGTGCTCACGCCGAAGCGGACGCCCTGGTCGACCACCCGGACGACCTCACCCTCGGCGCCCTGCTTGCGCAGCTCGTCGAGGACCTGGGTCCCGATCAGGTCCGCGCTGGACTCGGCCGGAGCGGGCTTGAGGGTGCAGTTCAGGACCAGTGCTCGGATGTCTGTCATGCGAGGTTCGGTATCCACCGCTGCGCCGGGCATGCATGCGCGCGCGTGACCGGGGTACGCGCCGCAGATGACGCAGACGCTCATGCACACCGACTTCGGGGGCCTAGCAGTCGCGTACGACGACCGCGTCCTCGAGCCTCGCGCCTGGACGGTCGCCCAGTCGCGCTGGGCCGAGGACCTGCTCCGCACGGCGCCGCCCGGTCCGGTGCTGGAGCTGTGCGCGGGAGTGGGTCACATCGGGCTGCGTGCCGTCGCGCACCGGCGTCGCAACCTGGTGATGGTCGACCTCGACGAGCACGCCTGCGAGCTCGCCCGCGCCAATGTGCTGGCCAACCGGCCCCTCGGGGTGGTGGACGTGCGGCAGGGCCGGCTCGACCAGGTGCTGCGCCCGGGTGAGCTGTTCTCCGGCATCATCGCCGACCCGCCGTGGGTGCCGAGCCACGACGTGCGGCGCTTCCCGCGCGACCCGCTGCGGGCCATCGACGGGGGCCGGGACGGCCTGGACGTGGCGCGGCAGTGCGTGCGCGTGATCGACGCGCACCTCACGTCGTACGGCTGGGCGCTGCTGCAGCTCGGCACCCCCGCGCAGGCCCGCGACCTCGCCGTCGGCCTCGCGTCCGCGCGCGACCTGGACCTCGACGTCGTCGAGATCCGGACCTACGGCGACCGCGGCGTGCTCGTGCGGCTCGGCCGACGCGACGGCTAGACAGCTACCGCCGGCGCACCGCCTTGTGGGTGCTGTCGCACCACGGCATCCGCTGGGAGCGCTCGCACGTGCACACCGCCACCACCGGCCGGGTGGCCTCGTGCGCCACGCCGTCCTCGGTGACGACCACGTCCGCGTGCCGCACCAGCACGGGACCGTCCCCGCACGGCTCGGTCTCCACCGGCGTCCCGTCGTGCGCGTAGGCCTCGACGGTCACGACGCCCGCTCCGTCTCGTCGTCGTGCGCCCAGTCGGCCAGCATCCGCTCGGCGGCGCGGGCGTCGAGCAGCAGACAGGCCGCCACGCCGAGCAGCACGTCCTCGCGCAGCTCCGGCTGCGCGGCCACCAGGCTGCCGCAGATGTCGCGCACCGCGACCTGCTCGTGCACCGCGTCCGCCTCCACGTGCTCGTCGAAGTAGGCCGCGACCGCGGGCGGCAGCCCGACCCGCTCGGCACCCGCGGCGATCCGCCGGCAGGGCATCGAGCTGGTCGACTCGAAGGCCGCGAGGTGGCCGAGGGCCGCGCCGCGCAGCCGCCGGTGCAGACCGAACAGGGACATCACGTTGTTGACCGCCAGCGTCTCGGCGCCGACCTGGTCGACGTACGCCGCGTAGCCGGTGCGCAGACCGGCGGCGACCAGGGCGTCCGCGTAGAGCCGGGCGTGCAGACGGTCCGGTCGCCCGGCGCCGTACTCGTCGTACTGGAGCTCGGCCAGCGCGACCTTGGCGCGGCCGTCGACACGGGGGAGCACGAACGAGTGCGGGTCGGACTCCTTGAGGTGGTAGACGCTGCGCTCGGCGAGGAAGTGCAGCACCTGCTCGCGGGTGGCGTGCCGCTGCAGGTAGGCGGCCAGCGGCGCGACCTCCACCGCCTCCACGACGGACTGCACCTGCTCCACCAGGTCCTCGGAGCCGGCGAGCGCGTCGGTGACGTACTGCGCCGCGAGCCGTCGCAGCGTCTCCTCGAACGGCGCCTCGAGCGCGGCGCGCAGCGAGAGCAGCTCCGGGTCCCACTCGAGCACGTCGGGGACGTCGGCGAAGCCCCTGTAGTGCAGCTCGTAGAGCATCCACAGCCCCAGCTGCGCGTCGTCGCCGAACGGGTCCTCGGGGATCGGCGGCCACGTGGACGTCGCGGTGGGCAGGCCGGTCAGGCGACGCTGGACGGCCTCGCTGAGCGGGCCCCGCGGCTGTGGCAACGTGGGGGATGCTGACATGGCGGGCGGGTACCCACGCCCGCGGCGGGCATGCCGCCCGAGACGGCAGACGGCAGACAGGACAGGGACATGGTGGACGTGGGCACGGCACGGCTGACGCAGCTGGCGGCCGGCGGCGGGTGCGCCTGCAAGGTGCCGCCGGGCGAGCTGGAGCGGGTGCTCTCCGGCCTCGGCATCGGGCACGCCCGCGACGACCTGGTGGTGGGCCTGGAGAACGGCGACGACGCGGCCGTCGTCCGGCTCGACGACGACCGCGCGGTCGTGGTCACCGCCGACTTCTTCACGCCGGTGGTCGACGACCCCTACGACTGGGGCCGCATCGCCGCCGCGAACGCGCTCTCCGACGTGTACGCCATGGGTGCCGAGCCTGTCGTGGCGGTGAACCTGCTGATGTGGCCGCGGGACCGGGTCCCGTTCGACGTGGCCGCCGAGGTGCTCCGGGGTGGTGCCGCGGTGGCGGCCGAGGCGGGCTGCCACCTGGCCGGCGGGCACACGGTCGACGACGTCGAGCCGAAGTACGGGCTGGCCGTCACGGGCTTCGGTGACCCCGACCGCCTGCTGCGCAACGACGCCGGGA
>DASTGV010000488.1:0-12696 GCA_035718765.1 Nocardioidaceae bacterium | reverse complement strand
GTTCGCGATGGCGCTGGCCGCCGTCAGCGACGGCACGGCGATGATCACCGAGAACGTCTTCGAGGCGCGGTTCATGTTCGCCCAGGAGCTCGCCCGGCTCGGCGCCGACCTGCGCACCGACGGGCACCACGCGGTGGTGCGTGGCAAGCCCGTGCTGTCCGGGGCGCCGGTCGTGGCCCACGACATCCGGGCCGGTGCCGCGCTGGTGCTGGCCGGCCTGGCGGCCCAGGGCACCACGACCGTGGCCGAGTCGCACCACATCGACCGGGGGTACCCGAACTTCGTGGAGATGCTCTCCGGGCTCGGGGTGGACGTGTCGCGGGTCGACGTACCCGATCTTCGTCCCTGAGTGTCGGCAACCAATCGGCGTTCCGGTGCGTCATGGTGGGTGGAGGGACGGCCACGGGGGGTCGGCCCGGCACGGAGGGAGCACCGCGATGCTCGTCACCACCGAAGGTCCGACGATGCGTCTGAGCGGCCGGTTCGACGGCCGCTCGACCGGCCTGGTCCGAGATGCCCTGCGGGACCGGATGGCCGACGTGCCGCACGTGGTCGTCGACCTGACCGAGGTCGAGTCGCTCGACCTCACCGCGCTCCGGCTGCTCGCCGCCACCAGCGCCTGGATGGCGCGCGAGGGCCGCTCGCTGACCCTGCGCGGCTGCTCGCCGTCCCTGCGCCGCGCGATCGCGTTCACCCGGATGCGCCGGGTCCTGCACGCGGAGCGCAGCGCCGAGACGGTGTGACCTGCCTGGCAGAGTGGACTAGTTCACAATGAGTTACCCGGTGGTCACCTGGCTCGTACGCTCAGGCCATGAGCGAGACGAAGGACCGCCCCTGGGTGATGCGGACGTACGCCGGCCACAGCTCGGCCGCCGACTCGAACGCGCTCTACCGCAAGAACCTCTCCAAGGGGCAGACCGGGCTCTCCGTGGCCTTCGACCTGCCCACCCAGACCGGCTACGACCCGGACCACCCGCTCGCGCGCGGTGAGGTCGGCAAGGTCGGCGTCCCGATCCCGCACCTCGGGGAGATGCGCCGGCTGTTCGAGGACATCCCGCTCGCGGAGATGAACACCTCGATGACCATCAACGCCACCGCGATGTGGCTGCTCGCGCTCTACCAGGTGGTCGCCGAGGAGCAGGCCGGCCCGGGCGCGGACCTCGAGGCGGTGCACGGGAAGCTGGCCGGCACCACCCAGAACGACATCATCAAGGAGTACCTCTCCCGCGGCACCTACGTCTTCCCGCCGGAGCACTCCCTGCGGCTGACCAGCGACCTGATCGCCTACACGGTCAACCACATCCCGAAGTGGAACCCGATCAACATCTGCAGCTACCACCTGCAGGAGGCCGGCGCGACCCCGACGCAGGAGCTCGCGTACGCGCTGTGCACGGCGATCGCGGTGCTCGACGCGGTGCGCGACTCGGGGCAGGTCGAGCCCGAGGACTTCGGCACCGTGGTGGGCCGCATCTCCTTCTTCGTCAACGCCGGCGTGCGGTTCGTCGAGGAGATGTGCAAGATGCGCGCCTTCGTGCGGCTCTGGGACGAGCTCACCCGCGAGCGCTACGGCGTCGAGGACGAGAAGATGCGCCGCTTCCGGTACGGCGTGCAGGTGAACAGCCTGGGGCTGACCGAGGCGCAGCCGGAGAACAACGTGCAGCGGATCGTCCTGGAGATGCTCGGCGTGACCCTGTCGAAGGACGCCCGGGCCCGCGCCGTGCAGCTGCCCGCCTGGAACGAGGCGCTCGGCCTGCCCCGGCCCTGGGACCAGCAGTGGTCGCTGCGGCTCCAGCAGGTGCTCGCCTTCGAGTCCGACCTGCTGGAGTACGACGACCTGTTCGAGGGCTCGGTCGTGGTCGAGGCCAAGGTCGCGGAGCTGGTCGCGGGCGCCCGTGAGGAGATGGACCGCGTGCAGGCGATGGGCGGCGCGGTCGCGGCCGTCGAGTCCGGCTACATGAAGCAGGCGCTGGTGTCCTCGCACGCCGCGCGGCGGGGCCGGATCGAGTCCGGCGAGGACAAGGTGGTCGGGGTCAACTGCTACGAGACCACCGAGCCGTCGCCGCTGACCGCCGACCTGGACGCCGCGATCCAGGCCGCGGACCCGGAGGCCGAGCGGGCCGCGGTCGCGAGCCTGGAGCGGTGGCGCGAGCAGCGCGACGACACCGAGGTGCAGCAGGCGCTGGCGCAGCTGGCCGCGGCGGCCAAGTCCGGCACGAACCTCATGGAGCCCACGCTGGCCGCCGCGCGGGCCGGCGCCACCACCGGCGAGTGGGCCGGCGCGCTGCGCGAGGTGTTCGGGGAGTTCCGGGCCCCGACCGGGGTGTCCGGTGCCGTGGGTGTGGCGGACGCCGGCACCGAGCTGACGAAGGTCCGGGAGGACGTCCGGCGTACGGGGGAGGAGCTGGGCACCCGGCTCCGGCTGCTGGTCGGCAAGCCCGGGCTGGACGGGCACTCCAACGGCGCCGAGCAGGTGGCCGTGCGGGCCCGCGACGCCGGCTTCGAGGTGGTCTACCAGGGCATCCGGCTGACCCCGGAGCAGATCGTCGCGGCGGCGGTGGCCGAGGACGTGCACTGCGTGGGGCTGTCGATCCTGTCCGGCTCGCACATGGAGCTGGTGCCGGCGGTGCTCGACGGGATGCGCGAGCAGGGCCTCGAGGACGTGCCGGTGGTGGTGGGCGGCATCGTGCCGGCGGCCGACGCGGCGAGGCTCAAGGAGCTGGGCGTCGCCGCGGTGTTCACCCCCAAGGACTTCGGCCTGACCGAGATCATGGCCGGCATCCTGGCCGAGATCCGCGCGGCCCACGCGCTGGACTGACATGTCCGACCTGCAGTGTGCGGCCACGCTGCTGCTCACCGACGCCGGCGGCAGCCCGGCCCTCGGGGCGTCCCTCGCAGACCGCAGGCTCGCCGCGGTCTACGCCAGCGCGGCCCCGGATGCCGTCCGGACCGCCGAGGACGTGGCCGCCGTGACGGGCGTCGGGGTCTCGGTGAGCGAGGACCTGCGGGAGCCCGGCGCCGAGTCCGGCGGCGAGGTCCGGGCGCGGGTCGCGCGGGAGCTGGGCGCCATCGCCGACCTGCACCGCGGCGAGACGGTGCTCGTCGTCTCGCACACCGCCACGCTGCAGACCGGTGTCCCGCCGCTCGTCGGTCTGGGCGAGGAGTACGGCGCCGCGCACCCGGTCCCGCCCGGCGCGGTCGTGGAGGTCGCCGCGGACGCGGACGGCTGGGTGCTGCGCTCGTGGGCGGCATCGGGCTAGTCCGGATGGACGGGGCGGTGGGTCGGAACTGCGTGTAAAGCGTGACTCCGGGGCGGAACCGGGCCAGAATGCAACGTCGGGGAGGGCCCGCTCGGGCGCGCCGTGCATCCGGACGGGGTGGGGAGCAGGAGCAGGGTGGGTCTGACGTCCAGTGCGACCAGCCGTCGCTCGTTCGAGACGCGGCTGCCGCCGCGACCGGCGAGCGTGGCTCGCGCGCGTGCGCGGGTGCGTGGGCTCCTCCGGGACGCGGGTCGTGAGGACCTGCTCGAGACCGCCCTGCTGCTGACCAGCGAGGTGGTCACCAACGCCCTGCTGCACGCCGGCACCGAGATCGACGTCGTCGCCTCTCTCGACGACGGCGGCCTGCGCGTGGAGGTCCGCGACGGCAGCCCGCACCTCCCGTCGCGGCGACGGTACGCCGCCACCGCCGGCACCGGACGCGGGCTGCTGATGGTCGAGGAGCTGGGGGACGACTGGGGCGTGACCCGGCACCGGGACGGCAAGACGGTGTGGTTCCGCCTCTCGGCGGCCGGCGGCTCGCTGCCGGACCCGGTGGAGTCGACGGGCGACCGGACGCACCGGGCGCGCCGGCACCGCGACAGCGTCGCGGTCGAGCTGCGCAACATGCCGCTGCTGCTGCACGCCGCCTGGCAGGAGCACGCCGAGGCGCTGCTGCGGGAGTACCTCCTGGCGAACCTGGACGCGGAGTCGGGGAACGACGCGATCCAGGTGCACGCCGAGGCCACCGACGCGATCGCCGTGCTCGAGGAGCACGTCCCCCGGACCTCGGTGAAGATGACCCCGGACCGGCTGATGCCGGACGCCATCGAGCCGCGGGTGTCGGCCCGCCTGGTCGAGGTGCCGGTCCCGGTCGACTCGGTCGCCCACTTCGAGACGCTCGACCAGGCGATCGAGGCCGCGCTCGACCTCTCCGCCGGGGGGCTGGTGCTCACGCCACCGACCCAGCCGGAGGTCCAGGCCTTCCGTCGCTGGCTCTGCCGCCAGGTGCTCGTGCAGGCCGCCGGCGGACGCCCGGAGCCGTGGCGGACACCGGAGGACGCGAGCACCGACGTGCCGGCGGTCGAGGACTGGGACCCACGGCTGGTCACCGGCGCGGCCGAGGGGGTGCTCGCGGCGGACGCCACCAGCCGGATCCTCGCGGTCAGCGCCGAGGCCGCCCGCATCCTCGGCTACGACGACCCGGCCGAGCTGGTCGGCCGGCGGATCGTCACGATCGTCCCGGAGCGCTACCGGCAGGCGCACGTCGCGGGGTTCACGATGTACCTCCTCGTGGGTCGCCGGCCGCTGCTGGACCGGACGGTGACCCTCCCGGCGCTGCGCCGCGACGGCAGCGAGGTCGCCGTCCGGCTGACCGTGCGCAGCCCGTCGGCCGCGAACGACCGCAGCGTGCTGCTGGCCGACATCGCGCTCACCGACCCGGAGTGAGCCGAGTCTGTCGATGCTGCGCTCGCGGACGCGGCCCCGCATCCCGACCGGCGGCGTTCTCGCCGCTCGGCGCAGCCCGCTGCGCTCTCGCGCCTCGGCCTTGCCGGATCGGGCGCGGATGCCACGCCCGCTGCGAGCCCATCATCTCCACCCTCAGCCCTCAGCCCGGAGGCCGGGACGTCGCGGTCGACCGGGGGCAGAAGGCCTCGCGCGGCGAGCCGGTGTGCAGCTGCTCCGGCAGCCTCAGGCGTACGTCGTCCCGCAGCACCCGCGCGCGGGCGGTGGACAGCTCGACGCTGCGCACGAACGAGCCGGCCCGGGCCGAGAGGGACTCGCAGCCGGTCATCCGCAGCGCCAGCCGGACCTCGCGGGCGCCCCCGGCCGGGACCGTGAACCGGGACGCCCCCGCGGCGTCGGTGACCCGCAGGTAGCGGAACAGCCGCGGCTGGTGCTCCTGGGCCGCGAGCCCGGTGACGGTCACCGGCAGCGAGCCGCGGTTGCGCAGCACGAACGCGTAGGTGAGCGTGCCGCGGTCGTGGTAGCGCACCTGCCGGATGGTCCGGCCGGCGATCTCGAACACGCTGGTGGCGTCGGTGCCGGTGACCGAGGTCGGGCCCGCGGCGACCAGCCGCGGCGGGTCCTGCCCCACGGCCACGCCCGCCCCGCCCGCCACCACGAGCAGGGCGAGCAGGAGCACCAGGAGCTGGCGGCGCACGACCGGCTCAGCGCTTCCCGGACGCGCGGCGGCGTCCACGGCGTCCGGCGGCCAGCCCGCCGAGCACGAGCACGCCGATCCCGAGCGTCAGCAGGTCCGGCCCTCCGGTGGCCGGAGCGGTCCGGCCGGCCGACAGGTCCAGCGGCCCGGTCGACGTACCGCCGGCGTCGGTGGGCCGGCGGGGGGAGTCGAACCACTCGCACGCGGGCGGGTGCTTCCAGGCCGGGTCGCTGCGGTCGTACTGGCTGCAGGACAGGAAGCCGGCGTCCTTGACCGCCAGACCGGGCGTGCGCACCGACCCGCCCGCGGCGCAGGACGGCGGGTCCACCGTGAAGTTGTCGGTGGGCGTGCCCCGCGAGGAGGCGTTGTGCTCCCAGCAGTTGCCCTCGCCCTCGTCGTCCCACCAGAAGTCCAGGCCGTTGTGCCTGACGGCGCCTGCGGGGGTGAGGCCCATCCGGTTGGCGAAGGAGTGGTTGTGGTTGGAGGTGTCGTAGAGCTTGGTCGGGTCGTACTCGTCCCGCAGCGGCGACGGCACCCAGAACTGCATCGTGCCGTAGCGCCAGTTGTCGTAGATCCAGTTGTGGTCGGTCGAGTCGTAGTTGCCGCCCGCGATCAGCAGCCCGGTGCCCACCGGGGTCGGCACGACCGGGCAGACGGTGCCGTGCAGGTAGCCGCGGTCCTTCATCGGCTTGTCGCACACGCCGGTGTCGACGTACTTCGTGTACCAGTTCGAGTTGTTGGCGAAGATCTTGTTGTGGTCCCAGCGGGCGTGGTCCTGGGGGAGACCGGGGTGGCCGGGGAACAACGAGTCCGTCGCGATGCCCGTGGCGTTGTCGTAGAACTCGTTGTCGTGCGCGTGGATGGAGTTCCCGGCCGTGCCGCTGTAGCCGAGCGTGTTGTGGTGGCTGCGGTTGTGCCGGATCTCGATCGCGTACCGGACCGGCGTGAAGCTCGTGTTGTCGGCGTTGAGGTCCGAGCCCGAGCCGGGGTAGATGCCCGAGTCGCCGTTGTAGTAGGCGTTGGTGCGCTGGATCAGCCCGTGGTCGGAGGCGAAGGCGAGGATGCCGTACTCGTCGTTGCCGCGGGCGGTCACCTTGTCGATGACGAACCCGTCGGTCTCGAGCACGTAGAGCGCGTTGAACTCCGACTGCTGCACCGTGAAGTTGCGGAACACCACACCGCCGGCGCGGTCGGCCCGGATCGCGTTGAGCTTCTTGAACCGGTTGTCGATGACGACCGCGCCCTGGGTGGCGCCGGTCCCGACCAGCTGCGTCCCGCAGAGCACGCTGTCGCAGTGGATCGAGCCGTTGCCGGGCGTGCGGTCGCCCATGATCGCGATCAGGTTGAGGTTGTGCCGGCAGCGGCGCTGGTCGGCGTAGGACAGCGCGATCGGGTCGGACTTCTTCGCGCCGGACTGCGGGTCGGTGAGGCTGCCGATGTACTCCGAGGCGGGCAGCGGGTCCTTGGACTGGCTTGACAGGTGTGAGCAGTAGGAGCTGCGCCGGGCGCTCGCCCACCGGGACTCGGTGTAGTAGCCGGGCAGCACGTAGACCGACGTGTGCCGCCGCTTGATCGAGTCGATCGCGGTCTGGATGGACCGGTAGCGGCACTGCTTCAGCAGGGCGAGGTTTCGCCGCTTGAGCGCACCCGCCTTCATGTGCCGGATCCGGCGCCCGGAGTCGCGCGTGCAGACGACCCGGTGCCGGGGGTTGTCGAGACCGGCGTACCTCGGCCGGTGGCCGGTGCCGTCGGGGAAGCCGGCGGGCCGTTCCTCGTGGGCCTGCGCCGGGCTGACCGCGCCGACGGCGACGACACCGCCGAGCAGGGCGACGAGGACGACCAGGACCTGTGCGCCTCTGCTGCGCATCACACCACCTCCGAGGGGCTCCGTGTGGGTGCAACGAGTTCTAGTCCTTCGGGTTACGAAGGGCGTTGTGCGCCCGCGGCTATCGTTCGGCTCATGGGCACACGGGTGGGCTCCGCCCTTCTCCTGCCGCTTCTGCTGGGCGCCGTGCTGTCCGGCTGCGACAGCGACCCGGCGGCCCGGCCGGCAGCGAGCGCCCGCCCCGTGGCCACCCCGACGGCCCTCGGCGGCCCGCCGCCGCCGCAGACCTCGCCGCCCGGCCGGCCGATGGACGGCCTCGAGCGGCCGGTGCACCACCGGCTGGCCGCGCAGGTCGCGGGCCAGGGCCTCACCCTCACCTACCTCGACTGCCCGCGCTGGGACGGCACGGTCCCGACCCGGATGGTGTGCAAGGGGTACGTCGACGGGCTGGTCGCGCGGGTCGCGGTGCACCTGCGGGCCGCCGTCGAGGGCAAGGCCGTGGGCTTCGACGCCCGGCTGCTCGACGGGGTGATCGCCACCCGCAAGCTCGAGCGGACCCTGCGCCACCAGGGCTGGTCGCGCGCCGACTGCGGCGACGTCCCGGCCTACCCGGCGAAGGTCGGCAGCCGGATCGTGTGCCACGTGCACCGGCGCGGGGACGACCGATACGTCGTCGCGACCGTGTCCGACCGGTCGGGGGCCGTGATGATCGCCGACTACCGCGGTCCTGCGTAAGGCTTAGCCGGCATCCAGGCTTAGGGCAGACTCCTCGCATGAGCAGGGTGATCGTCGTCGGCGCGGGCGTGATCGGGCTGTCGTGCGCGGTCCGGCTCCTCGAGGCCGGGCACGAGGTCGACGTGCTGGCCCGGGACCTGCCGCTGGAGACCACCTCGTCGGTGGCCGCGGCACTGTGGGGCCCCTACCGCGCCTACCCCTTCGAGCGCGTCACCGCCTGGTCGCGCACGACCTACGGCGAGCTCGAGACGCTGTCGGGCCTCGACGGCACCGGCGTCCGGATGGTGCAGGGCACCGAGCTGCACCGCACCCGGACGGCCGACCCGTGGTGGCGCGAGGCGGTCCCCGCCCTCACCCGCGTCACGGCCCTCGGTCCGCCGTACGTCGACGGCTGGAGCTTCGTGGCCCCGGTCGTCGAGATGCCGGTCTACCTGCGCTGGCTGGTGGCCCGGATCGAGTCCCTCGGCGGCACCCTGACCCGGATGGCGCTCGGGGCGCTCCCGGACATGGCCGAGGTGGTCGTGAACGCCACCGGTCTCGGTGCCCGCCGGATGGCCGCCGACACCTCGATGGTGCCGGTCCGCGGCCAGGTCGTGTACGTCGACCAGGTCGGTCTGGACCGCTGGTGGCTCGACGCCGGTGCGGAGGGCGGGCCGGTCTACGTCGTGCCGCGCTCGCACGACATCGTGGTCGGCGGCACCGACGACGAGGGGGAGTGGGACCGGCGCCCGGACCCCGACGTCGCGAAGCGGATCCTCGAGCGGGCCACCGACCTCGTCCCCGAGCTGGCGCGGGCCCGGGTGCTGGCGCACCGGGTCGGTCTGCGACCGGCCCGCCCCAGCGTCCGGTTGGAGGCCGAGGGCACCGCGTCCGGCGGCCGGGTGGTGCACTGCTACGGGCACGGTGGGGCCGGCGTCACGCTGTCCTGGGGCTGCGCCGACGAGGTCGCGGGGCTGGTCGGCGCGTGAGCGTCAGAACAGGCGCTGCGACGGGTCGTCCATGCCGCGCAGCGCGTCGTAGTCCACGACGGCGCAGCTGATGCCCCGGTCGGTGGCCAGCACCCGGGCCTGCGGCTTGATCTCCTGGGCGGCGAAGATGCCGCGCACCGGGCGCAGCTTGGGGTCCCGGTTGAGCAGCTCGAGGTAGCGGGTCAGCTGCTCGACGCCGTCGATCTCGCCGCGCCGCTTGATCTCCACCGCGACGCTCGCGCCCGCCGCGTCGCGGCACATGAGGTCGACCGGGCCGATGGCGGTGGGGTACTCGCGCCGTACCAGCGTCAGGCCCTCGGCGAGGGTGCCGGGGTGCTCGGCGAGCAGCTCCTGGAGGTGCTTCTCGACGCCGTCCTTCTGCAGGCCGGGGTCTATGCCGAGGTCGTGGGCGCTGTCGTGCAGCACCTCCTCGAGCAGGATCCGCAGGGTGTCGTCGTCCTTGCCGGTGACCAGCCACTCGTGCACGCCGTCCTCGCTCCTGCCCTCGAGCACCTTGCAGGGCGGCGACATCCAGTTCAGCGGCTTGTAGGAGCCGCCGTCGGAGTGCACGAGCACCGAGCCGTCGTTCTTGACCATGATCAGGCGGGTCGCCATCGGCAGATGAGCCGTCAGCCGGCCCGCGTAGTCGACCTGGCAGCGCGCAACGACGAGTCTCACGAGGGGGCAATCTACCGGGGTGGGATACGTCACGGCGTGCCGCCCGGGGGCCGTGCCATGATGCGCCCCATGAGTCGCGACTTCTCCACCATCGGCGTCATCGGCCTGGGCACCATGGGGGCCGGCATCGCCGAGGTCTTCGCCCGCAACGGCTACCAGGTGGTGGGCGTCGAGCAGTCCGAGGAGACGCTCAAGCGCGGGCGTCAGCACGTCGAGCACTCGACCGGCCGGGCGGTCAAGCGCGGCAAGCTCACCGAGGAGCAGCAGGAGGAGCTCGTCGGCCGGATCACCTTCACCACCGACATGGGCGACGTGAAGGACTGCGGTCTGGTCGTCGAGGCCGTCGTCGAGCAGCTGCCGGTCAAGCAGGAGATCTTCCGCAAGCTCGACGGGATCGTGCGGCCGGACGCCGTGCTGGCGACCAACACCTCCTCGCTGTCCGTGACCGAGATCGGCACCGCCACCTCCCACCCGGGGCGGGTCATCGGCGTGCACTTCTTCAACCCCGCGCCGGTGCAGGCCCTGGTCGAGATCATCCGGACGGTGGTGACCGAGCCCGACGTGCTCGAGGACGCCGCCGAGCTCGCCCGCTCGCTGCAGAAGACGCCCGTGGTCGTGGGCGACAAGGCCGGTTTCATCGCGAACGCCCTGCTGTTCGGGTACCTCAACCACGCCGCCTCGATGTTCGAGAGCCACTACGCCACCCGCGAGGACCTCGACGCCGCCATGCGCTTCGGCTGCGGCTACCCGATGGGCCCGCTGGCCCTGCTCGACCTGATCGGTCTGGACACGGCGTACGAGATCCTCGACACGATGTACAAGCAGGGCCGCGACCGCCTGCACGCGCCCGCCCCGATCCTCAAGCAGATGGTGACCGCCGGCCTGCTGGGCCGGAAGTCGGGCCGCGGCTTCTACACCTACGAGGGCCCGGACAGCCCGGTCGTCGTCGACGACGCGCTGACCCCCTCCGCCGACGAGAAGCCGCAGCTGCGCCGCGACATCCAGGTCGTGGGCGTGGTCGGCACCGGCACCATGGCCACCGGCATCGTCGAGGTGTTCGCCAAGGCCGGCTTCCCCGTGACCTACGTCGGCCGCACCCAGGACCGGGTCGACGGGGTGCGGGCCGCGATCGAGAAGTCGCTCGACAAGGCGATCC
This sequence comes from Nocardioidaceae bacterium, assembly GCA_035718765.1. Classification (GTDB taxonomy): domain Bacteria; phylum Actinomycetota; class Actinomycetes; order Propionibacteriales; family Nocardioidaceae; genus Nocardioides_B. The sequence goes on along the minus strand of DASTGV010000488.1, from coordinate 1,916 downwards.
AGCGCGGCAAGCTCGAGGAGTCGGCTCGCGAGTCGGTGCTCGGCCGCCTGCACGGCTCGACCTCGCTCGACGACCTGGCGTCCGTCGACATCGTGGTCGAGGCGATCGCCGAGGACCTCAAGGTCAAGTCGGTGCTGTTCCAGAACCTCGACGACATCTGCAAGCCCGGGGCGATCCTGGCGACCACCACCTCCTCGCTGCCGGTGATCGCGCTGGCCAGCGAGACCGGCCGGGCGCAGGACGTCATCGGCATGCACTTCTTCAACCCGGCGCCGGTCATGAAGCTGGTCGAGGTGGTCAGCACGGTCAGCACCGCCGACGACGTCAAGGAGACCACCCGGGCCCTGTGCGAGCGGGTCGGCAAGGTCGCGGTGTCCTGCGGTGACCGGGCCGGCTTCATCGTCAACGCGCTGCTGTTCCCGTACCTCAACGACGCCGTGAAGATGCTCCAGGCGCACTACGCGACCGCCGACGACATCGACACCGCGATGAAGTACGGCTGCGCCCTGCCGATGGGCCCGTTCGAGCTGCTCGACGTCGTGGGCAACGACGTCTCCCTGGCGATCCAGCGCGAGCTCTACCTGGAGTTCCGCGAGCCGGGCTTCGCGCCCGCGCCGCTGCTGGAGCACCTGGTCACGGCCGGCTACCTGGGTCGCAAGACCCAGAAGGGATTCCGCGACTACACGGTCCGCTGACAGACTGACGCATGCGCACGAGCCGCCTCGAGGCCTTCAGCGACGGCGTCCTGGCCATCATCATCACGATCATGGTGCTCGAGCTGAAGGTGCCCCACGAGCCCACGCTGGAGGCGCTGCGCGGGTCCGCGACCGGCTTCCTGACCTACCTGCTGAGCTTCGTCTACATCGGCATCTACTGGAACAACCACCACCACATGTTCCACGTCGTCGAGCACGTCGACGGCATCGTGCTCTGGGCCAACCTGCACCTGCTGTTCTGGCTGTCGCTCTACCCGTTCACCACGGCCTGGATGGACGAGACCGACCTGGCCCGCACCCCGCTCGTGGTGTACGGCCTCAACCTGCTCGCCGCCGCGGTCGCGTACTACGTGCTGCAGCGCGCGATCTTCCGCTCGCCGGGCGGGGACCGGCTGCGGCAGGCCCTCGGCCGCGACCTCAAGGGCAAGATCTCGCCGGCCATCTACATCGCCGGCATCCTGCTGGCCTTCGTGCACCCGCTGCTGGCCGTCGCCTGCTATGTCGCGGTCGCGGTGATCTGGCTGGTCCCGGACCGTCGGGTGGAGCGGTTCGTGGCGGCCGCCGCCGACGGGGAGGCCGGAGCCCGGTGAGCGGAGAACGGGTCGAGACGTTCCGCGGCGAGGACTACGTCGTACGCCGGGTCACGGGCTCGGCCTCGACGAAGCCGTACCGCTGTCCCGGCTGCCACCAGGTGATCCGTCCCGCCACCCCGCACACCGTGGCCTGGCCCGTCGTCCCCACCTCGTTCGCGTCCGGTGCGACCGGCCTCGACGAGCGTCGGCACTGGCACACGGCCTGCTGGGCGGCCCGCGAGCGCCGCTGAGACAATGGCGCCATGCCAGCGATCCGCGCGAACTCGGTCCTGCCCGCCCGACGGACCCCGGTCACGCTGGAGACGGCGGACGGGCTGTCGCTGGTGGGCGAGCTGGCGGTGCCCGAGGACCGCGAGCCGGTCGCGACGCTGGTCTGCCTGCACCCGCTGCCGACGCACGGCGGGATGATGGACAGCCACGTGTTCCGCAAGGCGGCGTTCCGGCTGCCGGCGCTGGCGGGCGTCGCGGTGCTGCGGTTCAACACCCGCGGCACGTCGAGCAACCACGGCACCAGCGAGGGGACGTTCGACGCCGCGGAGGGGGAGCGCTACGACGTGGCCGCGGCCCTGGAGTACGCCGAGTTCCACGACCTGCCGCACGTGTGGGT
>DASTGV010000487.1:0-10679 GCA_035718765.1 Nocardioidaceae bacterium | reverse complement strand
CGCCACCAGGAGCGCCGCGCCGGCCCTGGTCGCTGTCGTGACCTGCAGCCCGAGGCTCGGGCGCCTGTCGGTCTCGTACGTCGTGACCAGGGCCCAGGACTCGTCGCCGGCCCGCACGCTGCTGACCGCGTGCGTGGCGGTGGTGCCGCCGGTCGTCTCCCGGGGACAGTCGCGCATCACCGACAGCAACGAGTCGAGCGCCCGCTTCGCGGCCGCCGCGTCGTCGTACGTCGTGAGCTCACGGCCGCGGAAGTCCTCCGGCTGCTGGAGCCGAACGGACAGCCGGCTCGCCGGCCGCACGACCGGGTAGGCCCCCTGCCCGCACGCCTCGATCGGGGCGAAGGCCGCGGCCGGGCTGCTGCTCGGTCCGGTCACCGAGCCGTCGCCGCCGGGGTCCGGGTACCCCTGGTCGAGCGGGAACCACGCCGGGATGGCCATGGCGGTGGCCGCGGTGGTGGGCCTCGGGGCCTGCGTTGCGGGCGCGGGCGTCGTGTGACCGTCCATGCCGGTGGTCAGGGCGACGCCGCCGAGCACCACCGCGACGGCGAGGGCGCCGCCGAGGGTCCGAAGGCCGGTGCGCCGACGACGCAGCCGGTCGCCGCGCCGGCGTACCTCCGAGGCGGGAAGCATGGGCCCGGCCTGGCCGTCGGCCAGCCGGGAGAGGGTGTCCAGGGGGTCAGGCACGACGTGCTCCCTCCGTCCGGTTCGGTGCGTCGTCGCCGAGCACGGTGCGCAGCGCGGCGCGGCCGCGGGACAACCGCGCCTTGACGGTGCCCTCGGGCGCGCCGACCTCGGCGGCCACCTCGTGCACGGGCAGGTCGCAGACGTGGTGCAGGACCAGCGCCCGGCGTTGCGGCTCGGGCAGCTGCCGGAGCGCCTCCACGAGGGCGACCCGCTCCGCGTCGGGTGGAGTGCCCCGCTGGTCCGGCTGGAGCGCGCGGTCCGGGGCGCGACGGCCCCGTACGGTGCGGCGCCAGCGGCTGATGGCGAGCCGGTGCGCCGTCGTGCGTACCCACGCCTCCGGCGACCGGTCGCGGTCGAGCTGTCGCCGGTGCGACCAGGCCCGCACGAACGCCTCCTGCACGCACTCCTGCGCCTCGTCGCGGTCCCCGACCAGGGCGTACACCTGCCCCACGAGCCGCGCGAACGACGCCGCGTAGAACTCGTCGAACGCCTCCGCGTCCATCCCCACCCCCGTCGGTTCCGTGCTCTCAGGTGGTCTACGCCGTCGCTCGCCATCTGGTTGCACGCGAGTGTGTCACCGGCTTGTGGGTCGGCGGTGCAGGGAAGCCCACGAACCTTCGTCGCCGCCGGTCTCATGGTCGGAGGGCAGGTCGCCCGGCACGTCGAGCGTCACGAACGGCACCAGGACCGCGGGCAGGGCGGTGCCGTTCGTAGCGCTCGGCGACGGGCGAAGTTGCACCACGACCAGCGTCTGGGGACAGTCAGGTGACGGCGTTGCGGACGGCGTACGACGGACGCAGGTGCTCGTCGTGCGCCATCACCTCGACGAGGTGCTCCACGGCGTCGAAGACGTCGGCGTGCGTGACGTACAGCGGCGCGAACCCGAACCGCGCCACGTCCGGGGTGCGGAAGTCGCCGATCACGCCCCGCTCGACCAGCGCCTGCACGACGCCGTAGGCCTCGTCGTGGCGCAGCGACACCTGGCTGCCGCGCCGCTCGTGCGCCCGCGGGGTGATCACCTCGAACACCGAGCCGAGCCGCTCGTCCACCAGTGCGATGAACAGGTCGGTGAGCGACAGCGACGCCTCCCGGAGTACGTCGACCCGCACCCCGTCGAACACCTCGAGCGCGGCGTCGAGGGCCGAGAGCGCGAGCACCGGCGGGGTGCCCGAGGCCATCCGCGCGATCCCGTCCGCCGGGGTGAACGTGCGCTCCATGTCGAACGGCCGGGCGTGCCCGAACCACCCGGTGACCGGCTGGTCCCAGACGTCCTGGTGCCGCGGGTGCACCCAGGAGAAGGCGGGTGAGCCGGGGCCGCCGTTGAGGTACTTGTACGTGCAGCCGACCGCCACGTCCGCGTCCGCCTCCACGAGGGAGACAGGCACGGCTCCGGTCGAGTGGCACAGGTCCCACTGGACCAGCGCCCCGACGTCGTGCGCGGCGGCCGTGAGGGCGGGCAGGTCGTACATCGCGCCGGACCGGAAGTCCACGTGGGTGAGCGCCAGCAGCGCCACGTCCTCGTCGAGGGACGCCGCGGGGTCGGCCGGGTCGCACCAGCGCAGCTCGAGACCGAGCGTGCGGGCGACCCCGTCGGCGACGTACCCGTCGGTGGGGAAGGTGGTGGGCTCCAGCACCACCACGCGCCGGTTCGGACGCAGCCGCGTGGCGGCGGTGATCGTCTTGAACAGCGTCACGGTGGTCGAGTCGCCGACGTGCACGTCCTCGCCGGAGACCCCGATGAGCGGCGCGATCCTCGCGGCCACGCGGCGCCACAGGTTGACCCAGTCGGCGGTGTTCCACGACGAGATCAGCCCGGCGCCCCACTCCCGGCCGACGACCTGCTGCATCCGGGGCGCGACGCTGCGGGGGAGGGCGCCCAGCGAGTTGCCGTCGAGGTACACGACGCCGTCCGGCAGGTCGAAGAGGGCACGCCGGCCGCGCAGCGGGCTGCGCTCGTCGAGCGCGACCGCGTCAGCCCGTGAGAACGTCACCCGCCGAGGGTAGTCACCCCAGCTCGCGCAGCCGGTCCCCGGCCCGGACCAGCAGCGCCCGGAAGCTGGTGGCGGTCATGTCGTCCGAAGGTGCCGGGGCGAAGGTCAGCTGGGCGACCGTCCGGCCCACCCGCACGAACCCGAGCCGGAAGCGCACCGTGGTCTTCTGGGTCACCTCGGTCGAGAGGTCCCACGACGAGAGGTCGTGGGTCGATGTGCGCTGCTGCGTGGCGTTGCTGACCTTGGTGGCCAGGTCCCGGTCCTCGCAGCGCCCCACCTTCGCGCGGACGCCCGACAGGAACCGCTCGGCGGCCTGGGTGGAGCGGAACACGCCGTACGTCTCGGACAGGCCGAAGCGGGCCGGGAGCGCCGCCCCGGGGATCAGGTAGGTCCGGGTGCGGGTGGTCCGCGCTCCGGCCTTGGCGAAGTCGGCCCGGTCGCAGGTGGTCGCGGACGGGTTCACACGTGCGGGCGCCGGCGCGGTGCCCACCCACGGCCGCGCGATCCTGCCGACCGGAGGCAGGTCGGCGACCGCGAGGATGCCGCGCTCCTCGCCGGACGGGGGTGGCGGGACGACGCGGTACGTCGGCCGTTTCGCGCAGTCCTGGGAGCCGCTCCGTCCGCACAGCATGGCCACCGCGTCGGCGAGGGACTGGGTGATCTGCCGAGCCGGCGGCGGGGCCGCCCCGACCGTGGTGCCGACCGTTGAGGTGGTCACCTTGCCGGTGCGGGCCACCGCCACGGACATGGTGGTGACCGGCTTCTTCCAGATCCGCACCATCAGCACGTCGGCCTCGTCGCCGATGTTGTCGACGCGGTAGGCGTTGAGCACCTGGAGCCGGCCGACCCGGCAACCGGCGTACCAGCCGACGGTCGTGCGGAAGCCGGCCTCGGCCTGCTTCTCGGTCTTCGACACCTCCACGGTCTGCACGGCGGAGCGGCGCGGCGACCCGGCGGCCCGGAAGCTGCGCACGATCGCGGCGTACCCGTCCGGGTCGGCGAACCGGGTCTGCTGGCAGACCGTGTTGATGCCGTCGCCGGAGGTGTTGTTGCCGGTGTGCGTGACCTGCCACCGCTGGCCGGGCCCGAGCCGGCCGATCTGGTCGCGGTCGAGGAGGTTGCGGGCGGTCGGCGCGGCCGCGGACAGGGCGTTCTCGTCAGGTGGTGTCGAAGGCTTCACGAGGTGGAGGTCGACGGCGTCGCTCGCGCTCGGCTGGTAGGCGATCGCGCCGGCGCCGAGGGCGACCACCACCGCGACGATCGCGCCCACCAGGGCCTGCCCCTGCCGGCGCTTGCGGCCGGCCCGGCGCACGATCGGCCCGCGGGGGAGCGCGGCGCCCTCCAGCAGCGCGTCGAGCCCGGCCAGCCGCTCATGGACGCCGGCCCCGTCCGTGTCGAGGCTCTGGGTCAGCTGCTCCGAGGCGCGGCGGAGGTTCTGCGCGGCCACCTCGCGGGTCACGCCCAGCTCGCGGGCCGCGTGGGCGAGGTCCAGACCGGCCAGGTCCACGAGCAGCAGCACGCGACGCTGCGCCACCGGCAGCTTCGAGAGGGCGTCGAGGACCTGCGTGTGCTCCGCGGACATGCCCTTGTTGCGGTGCCAGATCCGCGCGGTGTGCCGCCGCTGGGCGAGCTGCCAGGCCCGGGGCCGCACCCAGTCGAGCGGGTCGTCCAGCCGGGCCACCTTGCGCCAGTGCTGCCAGGCGCCGACGTACGCGTCACGCACGGCGGACTGGGCCGCGGGCAGGTCGCCGGTCAGCGCGAACGCCTGGTGCAGGAGCTGACGACGGGTCGCTCGGTAGAAGGAGTCGTAGCTCGCCTCCCGCGCCATCACGCCTCTCCTGTCGTCGCGACCGCGGGGCCGCGGCCGGGCAGGGGTCACCCGGGAGGGTCCGCGCGGAAGTCCTACACGGTACGACGAGGCGTGGCCGGTGTGCGAACCGGCGTGGGAGCCCGAGATCGACATCACGCTCGGCGAACATGGGTCGAGATGACTGGCCTCCTCGACTCCCGTGACACCCGGCTGACCGCCCGCACCCCCGCCGGAGCCCCGCCGTTGCGGCCCCTGGCGCTGGGTGCCGCGGTGGCCGGGCTGGTGGCGTCGGGGGCGGTCCTGATGGCCTGCATGGCGCTCGGGCTTGTCGGCTGGTTCGCCTCGGACGCGGGCAGCCACGGCGACACCAAGGACGCGATCCGGGTCGGCGCCGACGGCTGGCTGCTCGCCCACGGTGCCCGCCTCCACCTGGCCACCGGCGTCGTGGAGGCGACGGTCACGGCGGTCCCGCTGGGGCTGACCATCCTCTGCGCCTACGTGGCGCACCGGCTCGGGAAGTGGGCGGCCCGTACCTCGGCCGTCGAGGACCCGGGCACGGTCGTGCTCGGGACGGTCGTGATGGCCGGTCTGTACGGCGTGGTCGCGCTGGTCACCGCGGTGCTGGCCGCCACGGCGACCGCCGAGTCGAGCCTGCTGCGCGCGTTCGCGGGCGGGTTCGCGGTCGCGCTGGTCGGCGGCGGGTCCGGCATCCTGGCCGGCAGCGGGGACGTCGTGGACTGGCGGTCCCGGGTGCCCGAGACGGTCCGCGCGGTGCTCAAGGGCGCGCTCGCCGCGGTGCTGCTGCTCGTCGCGGCGGCGTCGCTGCTGCTCGGCGTGGCCCTGCTGCTCGACTTCGGGTCGGCCGCGAACGTGCTGTCCCGGCTGCACGCGGAGGGCTCGGGCGGCCTGCTCTACACGGTGCTGGTCGCCGCCGTCGCCCCCAACGCCGTGCTGCTGTCCGGCTCCTACCTGCTCGGCCCCGGCTTCGCGGTCGGCACCGGAACCCTCGTCTCGCCGTCCGCGGTGCTGCTCGGCCCGGTGCCGGCGTTCCCGCTGCTGGCGGCGCTGCCCGCCGAGGGCACCCCGCCCCCGTGGACCGACGCGCTGGTGGCCGTGCCGGTGCTCGCCGGTGCTGCCGCCGCGGTGCTGGTGGTGCGGCGGTTCCCCGTCCCCGAGCTCGGCACGGGTGCGGTGCGCGGTCTCGGCTCGGGCGTCGTCGGCGGCGCCCTGACGACGGTCCTGGTCGGGCTGGCCGGCGGTACCGTGGGCCCCGGTCGGATGGCCCACATCGGTGCCGCACTGGTGCCCACGTTCGTGGCGGCCACGGTCGCGATGGGGGTCGGCGGTCTGGTCGGCGGTGTCGCCGCCACCTGGTGGACCCGGCGCGGCGCCCGCGCGAGCGACTAGGGCAGGTCCCGAACGGACGCCGCCGCAGATGTGAGTGGCATGGCCTAGCCTTTCCGGGTGCCGACCACCCCCGCCCGCCTCGTCGTGCTCGTCTCCGGCGCCGGCACGAACCTCCAGGCCCTCCTCGACGCCTGCGCGGACCCGGCGTACGGCGCCCGGGTCGTCGCCGTCGGGGCGGACCGCGACGGCATCGAGGGGCTGGCCCGGGCCGAGCGGGCCGGGGTGCCGACGTTCGTGCACCGGGTCAAGGACCACGCCACCCGGGCCGACTGGGACGCCGCGCTGACGGCGTCGGTGCGCGAGCACGCGCCCGACCTGGTGGTGCTGGCCGGCTTCATGAAGCTCGCGGGGGAGGCGTTCCTCGCCGAGTTCGGCGGCCGCACGGTGAACACGCACCCGGCGCTCTCGCCGTCGTTCCCGGGCATGCACGGGCCGGCGGACGCGCTGGCGTACGGCGTCAAGGTGACCGGCGCGACGCTGTTCGTCGTGGACGCCGGGGTGGACACCGGCCCGATCGTCGCCCAGGTGGCGGTGCCGGTCGAGGACGACGACGACGTCGAGGCGCTGCACGAGCGGATCAAGGTGGCCGAGCGCGCGATGCTGGTCGGCAGCGTCGGCCGGATGGCCCGCGAGGGGTTCACGGTCCAGGGCCGCACGGTGCGCTTCGGCCGTGCCGCTGGCTAGTGCCGCGCCCCGCATCGCTCGCCCTGCCGGGCACTCCGCGAGACGACCCTCGCCGGCCGAGCAGTGCCGCCCGAGGCACTATGCTGGCCGCACACGACTGGCGCAGGTGGGACACCACCAGGGAGTGAAAGTCGAGCGCATCGAACGCCTGGGTGCCTCATCGAGACGATGCGATGAGGAGTCCCATGCAGAACCCTGACGACGCCCGCCTGCCGGTCCGGCGGGCCCTGGTCTCGGTCTACGACAAGACCGGCCTCGACGACCTCGCCCGGGCCCTGCACGAGGCCGGCGTCGCGCTCGTCTCCACCGGCTCCACCGCCGGGCGGATCGCCGACGCGGGCGTCCCGGTCACCAAGGTCGAGGAGCTCACCGGCTTCCCCGAGTGCCTCGACGGCCGGGTCAAGACCCTGCACCCGAAGGTGCACGCGGGCATCCTGGCGGACCGGCGCCTGGAGACCCACCGGACCCAGCTCGACGAGCTCGGCATCGAGCCGTTCGACCTCGTCGTGTCGAACCTGTACCCGTTCACCGACACCGTGGCCGGCGGTGCCTCCCCGGACGAGTGCATCGAGCAGATCGACATCGGCGGGCCATCGATGGTCCGGGCCGCGGCCAAGAACCACCCGTCCGTCGCGATCGTCACCTCCCCGGCGCAGTACGACGAGGTGCTGGCCGCCGTGCGCGAGGGCGGCACCACCCTGGCGCAGCGCCAGCGGCTCGCGGCCGAGGCGTTCGTGCACACCGCGACGTACGACGTGCACGTCGCGTCCTGGATGGGCAACGTCCTCACCGACACCTCGGACGGCACCGGCTTCCCGGCCTGGGTCGGCGCGACCTGGGACAAGGCCGCGGTGCTGCGCTACGGGGAGAACCCCCACCAGCGCGCCGCGCTCTACACCGCCGGGTTCGCGCCCGAGGGCGGGCTGGCGCAGGCCACCCAGCTGCACGGCAAGGAGATGTCCTACAACAACTACGTCGACGCCGACGCCGCCCGCCGGGCGGCCTACGACTTCGACGAGCCCGCGGTGGCGATCATCAAGCACGCGAACCCCTGCGGCATCGCGGTCGGCGCCGACGTCGCCGAGGCGCACCGCAAGGCGCACGCCTGCGACCCGGTCAGCGCGTTCGGCGGCGTGATCGCCACGAACGTCCCGGTCTCCGTGGCGATGGCCGAGCAGGTCGCCGAGATCTTCACCGAGGTGGTCGTGGCCCCCGGGTACGACGACGGCGCCGTCGAGGTGCTGGCCAGGAAGAAGAACATCCGGCTCATCGAGTGCGCCCCGGCCGTCCGCGGCGGCGTCGAGACCCGGCCGATCTCCGGCGGGCTGCTGATGCAGGCCCGCGACGCGGTCGACGCCGAGGTGGACGGCGGCGGGGACGACCCGTCGACCTGGACGCTCGTGACCGGCGACCCGGCCTCCGAGGAGCAGCTCGCGGACCTCGCGTTCGCGTGGCGCGCCTGCCGGGCGGTGAAGTCCAACGCGATCCTGCTCGCCTCCGGCGGCGCCTCGGTCGGCGTCGGGATGGGCCAGGTCAACCGGGTCGACTCCTGCCGGCTGGCCGTCGAGCGGGCGGGGGAGCGGGCCGCGGGCTCGGTCGCCGCCAGCGACGCGTTCTTCCCGTTCGCGGACGGCCCGCAGATCCTCGTCGACGCGGGCGTCTCGGCGATCGTCCAGCCGGGCGGCTCGGTGCGCGACGACGAGGTCGTCGAGGCGCTGAAGGCCGCCGGGGTGACGATGTACCTCACCGGCACCCGGCACTTCTTCCACTGATCGCACCCAGTGATTGGATGACCCCGTGACCGCACAGATCCTCGACGGCACCGCCACCGCCAAGGCCATCAAGGGCGAGCTCACCGAGCGCGTCGCGAAGCTCAGGGAGCGCGGCGTCGTGCCCGGGCTCGGCACGGTCCTGGTCGGTGACGACCCGGGCTCCCGGTGGTACGTCAACGGCAAGCACAAGGACTGCGCCGAGGTCGGCATCGAGTCGATCCGCGTGGACCTGCCGGAGACCGCCACCCAGGCCGAGGTCGAGGCGCACGTGGCCCGGCTCAACGCCGACCCGGCCTGCACCGGCTACATCGTCCAGCTGCCGTTGCCGAGGCACATGGTCGAGACCGACGTGCTGGGGATGGTCGACCCGGCCAAGGACGCCGACGGCCTGCACCCGACGAACCTCGGCTGGCTGGTCCTCGGCAAGCCGGCACCGCTGCCCTGCACGCCCTTCGGCATCGTCGAGCTGCTGCGCCGCCACGACGTGCAGATCGCCGGCGCCGAGGTGGTCATCGTCGGACGCGGCGTGACGGTGGGCCGGCCGCTCGGCCTGCTGCTCACCCGGCGCAGCGAGAACGCGACGGTGACCCTGTGCCACACCGGCACCCGGGACCTCGCCGCGCACGTCCGCACGGCCGACATCGTGGTCGCGGCCGCCGGGGTGCCCGGCATCATCCGCGGCGACATGGTCAAGCCGGGTGCCGCGGTGCTGGACGTGGGCGTCTCCCGCGTGGACGGCAAGATCGCGGGCGACGTGGCCCAGGACGTGTACGACGTCGCGGGCTGGGTCTCGCCGAACCCGGGCGGCGTCGGCCCGATGACCCGGGCGATGCTGCTGTCCAACATCGTGTCCCTGGCCGAGCAGACGCTCGCGCGTGGCTGACCGCGTGGCCGAGCCGGACGGACCCTTCAAGCGGCCGCAGACCCTGGGCGGCGTGGTCTACCTCGCCGTGCTGGCGGCGTCGCTGGTCGGTCTCGGCATCGTGGCCGCGGGGGCGTGGCGCACCGGCGTGAGCTGGATCGGGACCGGGCTGCTGGTCGCGGCGGCCGCCCGGCTGCTGCTCTCGGAGCGGGGCGCGGGGATGCTGCGGGTGCGGCGTCGCTGGACCGACGTGCTGATGCTCACGGTGGCCGGCGTCGCGCTCATCGTGCTGGCGGTCGTGGTGCCGAGCCAGGGCCCCGCGGCCTGACAGCACCCGGGGCACGCAGCCTCGTCGGCCGCGTGCCCCGTCCCGGTAGCCGGTGCTCAGATCAGGCCGAGGCCCTTGACCGCGTCGCGCTCCTCGACGAGCTCGGCCGCGGTGGCGTCCATCTTGCCGCGGGAGAAGTCGTCGATCTCGAGGCCCTGGACGATCTCCCAGTCACCGTCCTTCGTGGTGACGGGGTAGGAGTACACGAGGCCCTCCGGGATGCCGTACGACCCGTCGGAGTGCACGGCCATCGACACCCAGTCGCCCTCGGGGCTGCCCGTGAGCCAGTCGCGGGCGGCGTCGATGGTGGCCGAGGCGGCGGACGCGGCCGAGGACGAGCCGCGCGCCTCGATGATCGCGGCGCCGCGCTTGGCGACGGTCGGGATGAAGTCGTTCTCGATCCAGGCCTGGTCGTTCACGACCTCGGCGGCGTTCTTGCCGGCCACCTCGGCGTGGAAGATGTCGGGGTACTGCGTGGCCGAGTGGTTGCCCCAGATCGTCAGCTTCTTGATGTCGCTCACGGTGCTGCCGGTCTTGGCGGCCAGCTGGGACAGCGCCCGGTTGTGGTCGAGGCGGGTCAGCGCGGAGAAGCGCTCCTTGGGGATGTCGGGGGCGTTCGACAGCGCGATGAGCGCGTTGGTGTTGGCCGGGTTGCCGGTGACGCCGATGCGGATGTCGTCCGCGGCCACCTCGTTGAGCGCCTTGCCCTGCGCGGTGAAGATCGCGCCGTTGGCCTCCAGCAGGTCGCCGCGCTCCATGCCCTTGGTGCGGGGGCGGGCGCCGACGAGCAGCGCGAGGTTCGCGCCGTCGAAGACCTTGTTCGCGTCGTCGCCGATCTCGACGCCGGCCAGGGTCGGGAACGCGCAGTCGTCGAGCTCCATGACCACGCCCTCGAGCGCCTTGAGCGCCGGGGTGATCTCCAGCAGCCGCAGCTCGACCGGGGTGTCCTTGCCGAGCAGGTCCCCGCTCGCGATGCGGAACAGCAGGCTGTAGCCGATCTGGCCGGCGGCACCGGTGACGGCGACCTTGACGGGGCCCTGGTCTGGGGAAGTGCTCACGACACGCTCCTGGGTTCAGTTGTCCGGACTGCTTCGGACCGACGCTAGCAAGGGGGCTCGCCGCGCGGGGAGCCCGGTTCTCC
>DASTGV010000486.1:0-3100 GCA_035718765.1 Nocardioidaceae bacterium | reverse complement strand
ACCAAGCTGTTCGACCGGCTGCCCGACGAGACCTGGTTCTACCCCGGGCACGGCAACGACTCGACCCTGGGCGCCGAGCGTCCGCACCTCTCCGAGTGGCGGTCCCGGGGCTGGTGACGGCTCAGCCGTTGTTCCAGATGTCCTCGAAGTTCTGGGCGTACTGCGCGTAGGCGGCCGGGTCGGAGATCCGGAGCACCGTCTCGTCGCGCTTGAGGGCGCCGTCGGACCAGTTGCTCGAGCCCGTGAACACGACCTGCGCGTCCGGACGGCCGTCGTACACGCCGCTCACCGTCAAGATCTTCTGGTGGGTGCGGATGCCGGGCTTGGTGTTCGCCCGCAGCTGGACGCCCGCCTTGCTGAGGATGCCCCGCACGGTGGTGCCGACGCCCACGCCGTAGACCACCTGGACCACGCAGCCCTGGGACTGCAGCTCGGCGACCTTCCGGGCGAGGTAGATGCCGCGGTTGCCGTTCCACGCGTGCTGGGACAGCCGCACCAGCGTCTGCCCGTTCACGCCGGTGCCGGGCGCCGCACCGGTGCAGGCGACCTTGGAGAGCGCGAGGTAGAGCGGGTCGACGTACTGGGTCGCGTTCGCGTACGGGTAGAACTGCGCCTCGTAGCCGTCGATGTCGGCCTGGTAGTAGCTCCGCGGCCGGGCCCGGTCCGTCTTGAGCTGGTCGAAGACACCGGAGACGGTGAAGTACATCGCCGGGTCGTTGACGATCGTGTAGATGTCGCTCCACTGCCGGGTGGCGTTGTACGCCGTCATGTTGTTCGAGCCGATCATCGTGATGTTCTCGGCGGAGCCGGCCCTGCTGAACGTGAAGATCTTGTCGTGCATGTTGCCGCCCGTGCCGCGGCAGCTGAGGTGGCAGTAGACGACGAACGACCGGGCGGCCGGGTTCCTGCCGAGGCCGGCGCGCAGCCGCTTCATCTGGCTGGAGATCGTGTGGTCGTCGAAGACCAGCTGCACGTTGACGCCGCGCCGCTTCGCGGCGAGCAGCTTGTCCGCCGTCACCTTCTCCGAGAACGAGAACACCGCGATCCGGATCGTCGAGCCGGCCGGCGCCGAGTCGATGGTGCGGTTGACGTGGGTGAAGATCCGGCGCTGCTCCGCGGCCGTGCCGACCGGGCGGTTGAAGATGGCGCCGGTCACCGGCGTGTAGGTCCCGACGGCCGCCGCGGCGGGCGTGGTGCGGGCGGCCCGGTCCGACGTACCGCGGCTGCCGGTGGCCAGCAGCAGGGCCAGCGCGAGCGCCGCGACGGCGGCGACCACGACGCTGCGGCGGAGGCGGGGGGCGAGGGCGGTGGGCACGGAGCGGCTCCTTGGGTCGGCCGCCACGTGCGGCGGTTCGTCACATCGACCCCAAGTGTCACATCGGTCTCAGGGAGCCGGGCAAGGGGAACCCACTAACTACAGGTTTGTAGTTTTTCTGCTGTCGGTTCGGTCACCATTTGCCGGAACCGCGGACGGCCCGGCTGCAGCACCCCTACCGTGCAGCCATGGGGAAGATCGTGCTCACCTGCGTGCTCGCGCTGGTGTTCGGCTTCGGTGGTGCCGCGGGGGCCGTCACCGTGTTCCAGGACTCGCTGCGCGGACCGCAGGGCGAGAGCGGGCTGACCGGTCCGCCCGGACCGGAGGGACCGGCGGGCCAGGACGGCGTCGACGGCCAGGACGGCGCACGCGGCCCGGCCGGCAAGGCAGGCAAGGCGGGCAAGGCCGCGAAGACCGAGCCGACCACGGTGAACCTCGGCAGCCAGGGCTGCTCGGGCCGGTCCGTGCAGGTCGTCACCGACGTCACCGTCACGGCCACCCAGAAGATCAAGCTCGTCAAGAAGGACGTCTGCGTCGTCAAGTAGGCAGGTGCCCTGGCCGCGGTCCTTCAGCCCTCGAGCAGCTCCAGCAGCCAGCCCCGGACCGGGAACTCCATCTCGGCGTGCGCGGAGACCGGCTCGTCGGTCAGCGCCGCCCGGTAGGCCAGCGCCTTCCCGACGCAGCCCGTACGGCGCGCCAGGTCCACGCCGCGCACGAGGTCGCCCCGGTCGGCGTACGCGGTGAAGGGCTCGAGGTACGCGTCGCGCACGCGGACCACCTGGGGGGCGTCGACCCGGCCCTCGTCGCCGAACAGGCCGGCGTGCCAGGCGACCGAGTTGAGCGTGCCCAGCATCGTGCCCAGCGGGCAGCCCCAGGTGGTGTCGCCCCAGTCGATGATCCGCGCGGTCGCGACCGAGCCGCCCCAGCAGACGTTGCCGGAGTGCAGGTCGTCGTGCTGCACGGAGTCGGGCACGCCGACCGCGGCCAGCTCCGCGCACCACGCCTCGAGCGCAGGCAGCACCGCTGAGAGCCGGTCGACCTGCTCGGGGGTGAGCCCGCCCTCCTCGGCCGGGAGGGCCGCCAGCTCCGCGGTCAGCTCGCGGGCCAGCACCGGCACCGTGGCGGACGAGACCTCCGCGACGCCGGCGGCGAGCACGGCCGGGCGGGCGTCGGTCAGCCGGACCTGCGCGTCGGCGTAGCGGGCGACGATGCCCTCCCACGCCGGCCACAGGTCCTCCGGCGGCGCGGTCTCCCGCAGCATCGGCCCGGCGTCCCGGCTCACCGACCAGCCGCGCGTGGTGTCGACCGCGAGGAGCTCGGGCACCAGGCCGGGCACGCGCTCGTCGATGAGCCGGACCAGGGAGGCCTCGTGGACGGTCCCCGGGCCGTTGGCCTTGAACCACACGCGTCCCTCGGTGGTCTCGAACCGGATCGCGCTCGACCACGGACGGGCGTGCGGCTGCTCCCACTCCCCCGTCAGCGCGATGCCGTGCCCCGCCAGCCGCTCCGCCACCCAGGCCCGGACCTCGTCGTGGAACGCCGTCGTGGTCCAGAGCGCGAGGGACATGGCCTCAGGCCTCCAGGAGCCGCTTGAGGGTCTCCAGGTCGGTGCGGATCGCCGACGCGTCGGACTCGAACGCCTCGTCGGTCATGTCCGGCTGCCGCCGCAGCGTGAAGACCACCTCGCAGCCCGAGCCGTCCTCGAGGACCCGCATCGGGTTCGCGAAGGTCCGGCCGTCCGGGAGGGTGACGTCGTGGTCGGCCACGCCGAACTGGTTCTGCGGG
>DASTGV010000485.1:0-5043 GCA_035718765.1 Nocardioidaceae bacterium | reverse complement strand
CTGCGCGAGTCCCGCGGCTGGGACGACGAGCGGCTCGCGACGTACCTCGACTCGGTCGTGCCGGCGACCTCCCCGATCGAGGGGTAGTGACGTCCTGCGGCGCTCACTAGGGTGCCGTCCATGGAGTCCTACGCCGCAGGTGCGACCACCCCAGCGCTGCTCGAGGAGACGATCGGCGCCAACCTGGAGCGGATCGTCGCGGAGCACGGCGACCGCGAGGCGCTGGTGGAGGTGGCCAGCGGACGCCGCTGGACCTACGCGTCCTTCGACGCCGACGTCAACGCGCTGGCCCGCGGCCTGATCGCCGCCGGCATCGCGAAGGGCGACCGGGTCGGCATCTGGGCGCCCAACTGCGCCGAGTGGACGCTGGTGCAGTACGCCACCGCGAAGGTCGGCGCGATCATCGTCAACGTCAACCCGGCCTACCGCACCCACGAGATGGCCTACGCGCTCAACCAGTCCGGGCTGCGGCTGCTGATCAGCGCCGAGTCGTTCAAGACCAGCGACTACCGCGCGATGGTGGAGCAGGTGCGCCGGGACACCCTGGCCCTCGAGCGGGTCGTCTACATCGGCACCGACGACTGGACCGACCTCGTGGCGGGCGGCGCGGACCTGCCGGAGGGGGCGCTGGCCGAGCGGATGAGCACGCTGGAGCCCGGTGACCCGATCAACATCCAGTACACCTCCGGCACGACGGGCTTCCCCAAGGGCGCGACCCTCTCGCACCGCAACATCCTCAACAACGGCTTCTTCGTCACCGGCACGATCAACTTCACCCACGAGGACCGGCTCGCGATCCCGGTGCCCTTCTACCACTGCTTCGGCATGGTGATGGGCAACCTCGGCTGCACCACGCACGGCGCCGCGATGGTGATCCCCGGGCCCGGCTTCGACCCCGCCGCCACCTTGCGGGCGGTGCAGGACGAGCGCTGCACCGGCGTGTACGGCGTGCCGACGATGTTCATCGCGATGCAGAACCACCCCGACTTCGCGACGTACGACCTCTCCTCGCTGCGCACCGGGATCATGGCCGGCTCGATCTGCCCGGTCGAGGTGATGAAGCGCTGCGTGAACGACATGCACATGGCGGAGGCCTCGATCGCCTACGGCATGACCGAGACGTCGCCGGTGTCCTGCCAGACGCTCAGCGACGACGACCTGGAGCGGCGGACCGAGACCATCGGCAAGGTGCACCCGCACGTCGAGATCAAGATCGTCGACCCGGCCACCGGCGAGACCGTCGAGCGCGGGGAGACCGGTGAGCTCTGCACCCGCGGCTACTCGGTGATGATCGGCTACTGGGACGACCAGGAGAAGACCGACGAGGCCATCGACGCCGACGGCTGGATGCACACCGGCGACCTCGCGGTGATGCGGGAGGACGGCTACTGCAACATCGTCGGCCGGATCAAGGACATGGTGATCCGGGGCGGGGAGAACATCTACCCGCGCGAGATCGAGGAGTTCCTCTACAGCCACCCGGACATCGAGGACGTGCAGGTGGTCGGCGTCCCCGACGAGCGGTACGGCGAGGAGCTGTGCGCCTGGGTGCGGATGAAGGCCGGCGCCACCCCGCTGGACGCCGCCGCGGTGCGCGCGTTCGCGGACGGCAAGCTGGCGCACTACAAGATCCCGCGCTACGTCATGGTGGTCGACGAGTTCCCGATGACCGTGACTGGCAAGATTCGCAAGGTCCAGATGCGCGAGGAGAGCGCCGACAAGCTCGGGCTGTCCTGACCACCACGAAACGGGGGCACCCATGAGCGACGAGCTCGACCGGCTGGCCGACGACTACTACGACTTCCGGCTGCGGACGGCGCCCACCTGGGCGCACATGATCGGCGAGTACCGCTACGCCGACCGGTTCGACGAGATCGGCCGCGCCGCCGAGGAGCAGGCCGCCTCCGCCGCCCGGGAGCTCGCCGCCCGCGCCGACGCCCTGCCCGAGGACGGCCTGGACGACCAGCAGCGGATCACCCGGGCGATGGTCGGGTGGGAGGCGTCGGCCCGGGCCGGCCTCCTCGACAGCCGCACGGCGGAGTTCGCGGCCAACCCGATCTTCGGGACGCAGGCCAGCCTGGGTGTCTACCTGCCCAAGCTCGCGGTGCCGGACGCCGACGTCGCCGAGGCGATGGTGGCCAAGTTCGAGGGGGTGGCCGGCTACTTCGACGACATCGCCGAGCGGCACCGCGAAGGAGTCGCCTCCGGCCGCACCCCGGCCGACTTCGCGGTGCGGCAGACGGTGGCGCAGCTCGACGCGTGGCTCGCGAAGCCGATCCAGGACGACCCGATGCTCACCGTGCAGGACCCGCCCTCCGGCGTGGACGCCGCCCGCTGGCACGAGCGGCTGCTGGCCGTCGTGCAGAAGCAGGTGCGGCCCGCCGCCGAGCGCTACCGGGACGTCCTGCGCGACGAGGTCGCGCCGAAGGCCCGGCCCGACGAGCGGTGCGGACTCACGCACCTCCCGGACGGGGACACGACCTACGCGAGGCTGGCCGCCTTCTTCACCACGGTCGACACCAGCCCGCAGGAGATCCACGAGATCGGCCTGCGCCAGGTGGCGGCCCTGGAGGAGGAGTACGCCGCGCTCGGGCCGGAGGTCGTGGGGACGTCCGACGTACCGGAGATCTTCGCCGCGCTGCGCGACGACCCGGCCCTGCACCACACGAGCGGCGAGGAGATCGTCGCGGACTCCAAGGCGGCGATGGCCAAGGCCCGGGCGGCGATGGGGGACTGGTTCGGCCGGCTCCCGAAGTCCGACTGCGACGTCGAGGCCACCACCAGCGGTGCGATCGCCTACTACTTCGCGCCGCCCAAGGACGGCTCCCGCGGCGGCGTCTTCTTCATGAACGTCTCCGACCCCGAGGGCTGGGGCCGCTACGAGATCGAGAACACCAGCTACCACGAGGGCATCCCCGGCCACCACCTGCAGCTGGCCATCGCGGCCGAGCTCGACGACGTGCCGGAGTTCCGCAAGCGCGCGTTCATCGCGGCGTACGGCGAGGGCTGGGGGCTCTACACCGAGCGGCTCGCCGACGAGATGGGGCTGTACTCCACGCCGCTCGACCGGGTCGGGATGCTCTCCGCGGACTCGATGCGGGCCTGCCGGCTGGTCGTCGACACCGGCATGCACGCCCTCGGCTGGAGCCGGCAGCAGGCCGTGGACTACATGCTCGCGAACTCGCCGATGCGGGCCGGCCACGTCGGGGCCGAGATCGACCGGTACGCCGTGACGCCCGGGCAGGCGCTGTCCTACATGATCGGCCGGCTCGAGATCCAGCGGATCCGGCGCGACGCCGAGGCCCGGCAGGGCGACGCCTTCGACATCAAGGCGTTCCACGACGCGGTGCTCGACTCGGGGCCGATGCCGCTCGGGCTGCTCGACCGGGTGGTCGCGTCCCGCCTCAGTTGACCTCGACCAGGGTGCGGCGGTCGCTGTCCCCGTAGGTCACCACGCCGAGGTAGCTCTTGGCCGGGTCGAGCTGCGACCAGGACGCGGTGTAGCGGAACCGCTGCCCGGGGGCGAAGCCGACCGCGTCGGTGCTCAGGACGAGCGGGCGGCCGCCGTGGGCCGGGACCACCCAGGTCTGCAGCTCGCCGGTGGCCGCGCCGTTCTCGGCGGTGCCGGCGTTGACGTAGACCGTGTAGTCGCCGGCCGGGGGCCGGGTCAGGGTCACCTCGGCGTCCGGCGAGCTCCCGGTCGAGGAGCCGACGAGCGTGCCGCCGCGGTAGACGTAGAGGTCGACGTCGTCCCCGGCGGCGTCACTGGTCACCGCGAAGCGGGCGACGTCCGTGCCGGCCGGCACGGTGACCGGGTGGGCGGCGGTGGACGTGCCGGTCTCCGGCCGGGCCGGGTCGAAGCTCCCCGGCGTGAGCGAGAGCGGCGTCGACTGCGCGGCGACGAGCCCGGTGCTCTGCAGCTTGACGGTGCGGCCGTTGCCGGACCGGCCGCGGACGACGACCGTGCCGCTCGCCCCGCTGCCGACGACCTGGCGGAGGGCCGCGACCACGGTCGGCCGGACGGAGACGGGGATGCGCACCCGGTGCCGGTCGCCGCGCCACACCAGCCAGCCGGTCACGTCGCGGTCGACCGTGGCCGAGGGGCGTGCGGTGATCCGCAGGCGGACCGTGCGGCTCTGCCCCGGCCCGAGCCGGACGGTGGCGGGGAAGGCCTGGACGTCGACGTCGGTGAGGCCGCGCTTGCGGACCGAGTACGACTCAGACCGCCCGGTGACGTTGGTGATCCGGCGGGTGAGGGTGGTCGGGCCGACGAGGTCGCCGACGGCCAGCGAGGAGGTGTTCACCTCGCTGGCGTCGCGCTCGCCGGACAGCACCTGCTGCCAGGCCCGCACCGACGTGTCGAACACCAGGCCCGGGTCCAGGAACCGCCGGGGCGCGACGTGGCCGGCGCCCTCGGCGAGGGGGTCGTGCCGGCCGCGGAGGTCGTAGGCCGTGGTCATCATCGCCGAGTGGATGCGGGCCGGCGACCAGCCCGGGTGGACCCCGGCGACGAGGGCCGCGAGGCCCGCGACGTGCGGCGCGCTGGTCGACGTGCCGGAGGCCAGGTCCCACGACCGGCCGGAGTCCGAGGGCGGCGCCACCGCGCCGAGCACGCTCACCCCGGGGGCGGTGAGGTCGGGCTTCAGCACGTCGCCGCCCGCGCCGAGCGCCGGCCCGCGGCCGGAGAACCCGGCGACCGACGGGACCGCCACCTGGGTGCTGCCGCGCGGGTCGAGGGAGGCGGTGGCCCGGCCGCCGGCCCGCCGCAGGTAGGCCTTCAGCGTCCGCGCCTCCGCCACGTCGAGGTGGACGGTGGGTACGGCGTGCACGTCGGCGTCCGTGCTCTGGGGGCGGGTGTTCGCCAGGACCATGCCCGCCCCGCCGGCCGCGGAGACGGTCGCGGACTTGTCCACGCGGGCGCCGTCACCGCGGTCGCAGACCACGACCTTGCCCTCGGCCTTGGCCGCGTCCAGGCTGCCCGCCTCGCACAGCCGGGCGGCGTCGGGGTCCGCGCCGGCGGCCGCGACGCCGGTGCCCAGCACC
>DASTGV010000484.1:0-2689 GCA_035718765.1 Nocardioidaceae bacterium | reverse complement strand
AGATGGTGGTGTTGCCCGCGCAGCGGATGGTGCCGACTGCGGTGACGGTGCGGGTGTGGACCGCGGCGTGGTGTTGCAGGGGCGGGACTGCTGAAGGTTCGGTTGACACCTGATCTGTGGGGCCGAGAAGGCTCCGCTGGGAGGATGTCGACATGCCTGCACCCCATCCGAAGGAGTTCCGTGACGACGTGGTCGCGGTCGCCCGCAAGGGCGAGACTCCAATCGCGCAACTGGCCAAGGACTTCGGGATCTCGGAGTCGTGTCTGAGGAACTGGCTCAGGGCCGCTGACGTCGAGGACGAGATCCGTCCCGGGGTGAGGAGGGCGGAGTCGGAAGAGCTGAAGGAGCTCAAGCGGCGCAACCGGGCGTTGGAGCAGGAGAACGAGGTGCTGCGCCGCGCCGCGGCGTACCTGTCGCAGGCGAACCTGCGGCTGGGTCAGTCCCCAAAATGACGTTCCCGCTGGTCCTGGACCTTGCCGCCGACGGGATCCCCGTCGCGGTGACCTGCGGGCTGCTCGGGTTCTCCCGGCAGGCCTTCTACTCCTGGAAGGCGAACCCGGTCTCCGAGCGGGACCTGGTCGACGCCTACGCCACCAACGCCGCGCTCGAGGTGCACCGGGACGACCCGGGGTTCGGGTACCGGTTCATCGCCGACGAGCTGGCCGACGCCGGCCACGACATCTCCGAGCGGCGGGTGTGGAAGGTCTGCTCGCAGGCCGGGATTGTCTCCGCGCACTCCCGCAAACGGGGCCGGTTCAAGAAGCCGGGACCGCCGGTGCACGACGACCTGGTCGAGCGGGACTTCACCGCGACCGGCCCGAACCGGCTGTGGCTGACCGACATCACCGAGCACCCCACCGCCGAGGGGAAGCTGTACCTGTGCGCGGTCAAGGACGTGTGGTCCCGGCGGATCGTCGGCTACTCCATCGACTCGAGGATGACCCGTCACCTCGCGGTCGACGCCCTCGAGATGGCCATCGCCCGCCGCGGCCGCGACGCCGTGGCCGGGTGCGTGGTCCACGCCGACCGGGGCTCGCAGTTCCGCTCCCGGACCTACGTGGCCGCGCTCGGCAAGCATCACCTGAAGGGGTCGATGGGTCGGGTCGCCTCCTCCGCGGACAACGCCGCGATGGAGTCCTTCTTCTCCCTGCTCCAGAAGAACGTGCTGGACACCCGCCGCTGGGAGACACGCGACCAGCTCCGCCTCGCCATCGTCACCTGGGTCGAGCGCACCTACCACCGCCGCCGCCGGCAGCGCGCCCTCGGCAAGCTCACCCCCGTCGAGTTTGAGACCATCAACCGAGCCGCTCACGCGGCCTGAATCACCACACCGGAAGTGTCAACCGAACCTTCAGCAGTCCCGACCCCACCAAGAAGCACCAGGGCCGACTCACCCCGGCCGCCTAAGGTGTCTCACATCTCCCTACACACCGTGTCTCAGATGTAGGTAGACAGCACAGAGAGAAATGCAAGCGAGGCATCGGAAAGTTCGGGGTGCCTCGCTCGCAGTTCTCGCCGGAGGCGGGAAACCGGAGACCACGAGGGGAGGGGGAATAGTTGAACAGTCAACTAGTGTTGGACGCAGCAACCCTCCGCACCGGAGGATGACCACCGAGGAGCGTGAGCCCCATGCCAGCCGTCACCGTCGAGAACATCCTGACCCTCCCGCGCGTCTCCGAGCCGGCCACCACCGCCGTCTCGCGGCCCGTGCGGTCGGTCACTACCGCCCCGTCGGGGTTCGAGGGGGAGGGCTTCCCGGTCCGCCGCGCGTTCGCCGGCGTCGACCTCGCCGCCCTCGACCCGTTCATCCACATGGACCAGATGGGTGAGGTCGAGTACGCACCGGGCGAGCCGAAGGGCACCGCGTGGCACCCCCACCGGGGCTTCGAGACCGTCACGTACATCATCGACGGCACCTTCGTGCACCGTGACTCCCACGGTGGCGGCGGCGTCATCACCAACGGCGACACCCAGTGGATGACCGCGGGCTCCGGCCTGCTCCACATCGAGGTCCCGCCGGAGGAGCTCGTCGTGAGCGGCGGCCTCTTCCACGGGCTCCAGCTGTGGGTCAACCTGCCCCGGTCCCAGAAGATGTCGCCCCCGCGCTACCAGGACATCCGCGGCGGCGACGTCGCGCTGCTCTCCAGCCCGGACGGCGGGGCGCTCGTGCGCGTCATCGCCGGCGAGCTCGACGGGCACGAGGGCCCGGGCATCACCCACACCCCGATCACGGTCCTCCACCTCACGGTGGCCCCGGGCGCGCGGGTCCGCCTGCCGTGGAACCCCGGCTACAACGCCCTCGTCTACGCGCTCAACGGGCGCGGCAGCGTCGGCCCGGACCGCCGGCCGCTGCGGATGGGCCAGCTCGCGGTGCTCGGCGGCGGTGACGTCGTCGAGGTCGGGGCCGACGAGTCCCAGGAGAGCCGGAGCCCGAGCCTGGACCTCTACGTCCTCGGCGGGCGGCCGATCCGTGAGCCCGTCGCCGCCTACGGCCCGTTCGTCATGAACACGCGGGCCGAGCTCGTCCAGGCCTTCGAGGACTTCCAGGCCGGCCGCCTCGGCACCATCCCGAGCGAGCCGCACCCCGGTCACGACGTGCTCTGACCCGGGGACGGCCCGGCGAGCCGGCTGCACGGCTCAGAAACTCAGAACGGCACGGGCTGGGCCAGCAGGCCGGCGCCCGCCGACC
>DASTGV010000483.1:0-6955 GCA_035718765.1 Nocardioidaceae bacterium | reverse complement strand
CGGCCCGCGCGGGAGGGTCAGGGTCTCGGTGAAGGAGGGGTGCGCCATGGAGGAAACCTACCGATCCACGAGCCGGCCGCCCTCGCGCGCGAGGGCGACGAGCCGGCTGACGGCGCGGTAGTACTTCTTGCGGTAGCCGCCCTCGAGCAGCGGCGGCGCGAAGAGCTCGTCGAAGGTCTTGCCGCTCGCGACCACCGGCAGGTCGCGGTCGTACATCCGGTCCGCGAGCACCACCAGCCGCAGCGCCACGGCCTGGTCGTCGACGGTGCGCACGTCCTCGAGGCAGACCACCCGGACGCCGTCGAGCAGCGCGCCGTACTTCGAGGGGTGCACCTGGGCGAGGTGCCGGGACAGGTCCACGAAGTGGTCGTACGTCGAGCCCTCCTCCTCGGCCACCCGCCGGACCGTCCCGAGGTCCGGGGCCTCGGGCGCCTCGGGCAGGCCGCGGTGCCGGTAGTCCTCGCCGTCGATGCGCACCGAGTCGAAGTGCGCCGACAGGCCCTGGATCTCGCGCAGGAAGTCCTCGGTGGCGAAGCGGCCCTCGCCGAGCTTGCCGGGCAGCGTGTTCGACGTGGCCGCGAGCCGCACGCCGGCCTCCCGCAGCCGGGTGAGCAGGGTGGAGACCAGGACGGTGTCCCCGGGGTCGTCGAGCTCGAACTCGTCGACGCAGACCAGGGTGTAGGAGGACAGCGCGGCGACCGCGTCGTGGAAGCCGAGGGCGCCGACGAGGTGGGTCAGCTCGACGAACGTCGCGAACAGCTTCGGGCCCGGAGCCGTGTGCCACAGCGACGCCAGCAGGTGCGTCTTGCCGACGCCGTAGCCGCCGTCGAGGTAGATGCCTCCCGGCCCCTTCGGCGTCCGGGTCTTGCCCAGGAACCGCTTGCGGGGCGGCCGCTCCCCCAGCGTCCCCGCGAACCCGCGCAGCTCGTCGACCGCCTGCTGCTGGGACGGCTGCTCCGGGTCGGGCTGGTAGCTGTCGAAGCTGACGTCCGCGAACCGCGGCGGTGGCACCAGCTCGGCGACGAGCCGATCCGCCGGGACCCGGGGGTCGCGCTCGGTGAGATGGATCGGCACGCGGCAACCCTACGATGGCCCCGTGGACCTCCCCGTCATGCCTCCGGTGCAACCGATGCTCGCGAAGTCCGTGAAGGGCATCCCCGACCCGGCGAAGCACGGTGGCCTGGTGTTCGAGCCGAAGTGGGACGGCTTCCGCTGCATCGTGTTCCGCGACGGCGACGAGGTCGAGCTCGCCAGCCGCAACACCAAGCCGCTGACCCGCTACTTCCCCGAGGTCGTCGAGGCGGTGAGGGCGTCCCTGCCCGAGCGGTGCGTCCTGGACGGCGAGATCTTCGTCGCCATCGGGGACCGGCTGGAGTTCGAGAGGCTGCAGGAGCGGATCCACCCGGCGGACTCCCGGGTGCGGATGCTGGCGGAGAAGACACCGGCCGGGTTCGTCGCGTTCGACCTGCTCGCGCTCGGCGACGAGTCCCTGATGAAGCAGCCGTTCGAGCTGCGCCGCGCCCGCCTCGAGGAGGCGCTGGCGGACGTCGTACCCCCCATCCACCTGACCCGCACCACCACCGACGCCGCCGAGGCCGAGCAGTGGTTCCAGCGGTTCGAGGGGGCCGGGCTCGACGGGGTGGTGGCCAAGCCGCTGGGGGCGGCGTACCAGCCGAACGCCCGCACGATGCTGAAGATCAAGCACGAGCGCACCGCCGACGTGGTGGTCGCGGGCTACCGGGAGCACAAGACGTCGACGAAGGAGAAGCCGCTGCTCGGGTCGCTGCTGCTCGGCCTGTACGACGGCCAGGGACGGCTCCAGCACATCGGGGTGTCGGCGTCGTTCACCGCGCAGCGCCGGGCCGACCTGATCGCGGAGCTCCAGCCGCTGGTGTGCGAGGACCTCAGCGAGCACCCCTGGGGCGACTGGAGCGAGTGGGCGATCGCGAACCCGGACCGGGTGCCGGGCACGCAGAGCCGCTGGAGCGCCGGCAAGGACCTGTCGTTCACGCCGCTGCGGCCCGAGCGGGTCGTCGAGGTGGGCTACGACCACATGGAGGGCAGCCGGTTCCGGCACACCGCGCAGTTCAAGCGGTGGCGGCCGGACCGGGACCCCGAGTCGTGCGGCTACGAGCAGCTCGAAGAAGTCGTGTCCTACGACCTCGCGGAGGTGCTCTCCGGGTGAGCGGCAGGACTACGCTGGTCGCATGAGCGAGCCGACGACGTACGACGTGGTCCTGCTGGTCGAGCAGCCACTGTCTGCCGAAGATGCCGCGCAGGTCCGCAGCCTGCACCAGGACGTGGAGGACCCGGTCCGCTACCACGTGCTGCTGCCGGTCGAGGACGCCGCCGCGCGCGTGGAGTCCGCGATGGGGTCGATCGCGGCAAGCGAGGTGCTGGCCTCGCCGGCTCTCGTGATGGACAACGAGAACATCCAGGAGGTCCAGCGCGAGCTCCTGGAGCAGGCACGCACGGACTGCGACGGCTGCGTGGCCAAGCTCAAGGGCCAGGGCGCCGACGTCAACGGCGAGGTGGTCAGCGCCGAGCCGATCGACGCGCTGGCCGCCAAGGTGAAGGAGGTGCAGGCCGCCGAGGCCATCATCTTGACCCGCAAGCACGTGATCGCCGAGTTCTTCCACCTCGACTGGACCTCCCGCGCGCGCCGCAAGATCGGCGTGCCGATCCTGCACCTGCTCGAGCACGAGAACTTCGACGAGCAGGCCGAGCACTACGGCGGCGAGGGCGTCACCGGCTTCTGACTTGTCAGACCCTGGGGCGGCTATAGCCGCCTGAGGTTCTGACAACTCGGCGGGGTCACTCGCCCGTGGGGCCTCCGGCGAGCTCGACCGCGATGTCGAGGTGGCCGGCGTGCCGGGCGTACTCCTGGAGCACGTGGAAGCAGATCCAGGCCAGCGTGGGCGGCTCGTCCTCGTCGAACCGTCCCCCGGGCTCGCCGCGCTCCTCCAGCGACCGGGTCTCCAGCACGGCCGTCGTACGGCGGCCCACCTCCCGCAGCATCGCGACCAGGTCGGCGAACAACCGGTCCTCCGGGACGTGCCAGCGGTCGTCGCGCTGGTCGCCCCACGGGTCGCCGACGTCCTCGCCGAGGAACCCCCACACGATCCACCGGCGCTCCATGTGCGCGAGGTGGGTGAGCAGCTCGACCGGCGTCCACCCGGACGGCAGCCGGCTGGCCCGCAGCTCGGCGGGCGGCAGCGCCGCGAGCTTGCGGAGCACGGTCTCGCGGTAGAAGTCGAGGTAGCGCGCGAACAGCGCGGCAGCGTCGGCGGTCTCACCGGTGGGCTCCGGGAAGGCGGCGGGGCCGGTCACGGCTTCTCGATCCAGTTGCCGTCTGCGTCCCAGTGGGCGGCGACCTTCTTGCTGGGCTGCACCCTGGGCGGCTCGCCGGGCATCTTCGGGTAGTCCGGCGGGTACGGCATCTCGCCCTGGCCGTTGCGGACCTGCTCGGCGTACAGGTCCAGCAGCGAGGTCAGGTCCCCCGGGTGGTCGTCGATGGCCGCGTGCACGTCGCCGCGCTCGGCGAACCGCTCCGGCACCGTGAACAGGTTGAAGCCGGCCGGGTCCTCGACCTCCGCCAGCTCGTCCCACTCGACCGGGGTGCTGACCGGTGCGCCGGGCTTGGGGCGGAGGCTGTAGGCGGAGGCGATCGTGCGGTCCCGGGAGTTCTGGTTGTAGTCCACGAAGATGTTGTCGCCGCGCTCCTCCTTCCACCAGCTCGTCGTCACCCCCGGGGTACGACGGGCCAGCTCGCGTCCGAACGCGATGGCGGCGTGCCGGACGTCCACGAACTCCCAGCGCGGCTCGATCCGGACGTAGACGTGCACGCCGCGGTTGCCGCTGGTCTTGGGGAAGCCGCGCAGGCCGAGGTCCTCGAGCAGCGCGCGGGCGGCACCGGCCACCCGGACCGCGTCCCGGAAGCCGGTCGCGCCGTGCGGGTCGAGGTCGATGCGCAGCTCGTCGGGGTGGTCGGGCCGGCCGCGCCGCACCGGCCAGGGGTGGAAGGTCAGCGTGCCCATCTGCGCGGCCCACGCCGCCACCGCGACCTCCGTCGGGCAGACCTCGGCGGCGGTGCGGCCGGAGGGGAAGGTGACGGTGGCCGTCTCGACGTACTCGGGGGCGCCCTTGGGCACCCGCTTCTGGTAGAACGCGTCGGCCTTGTCGCCGTACCCGGTGCTCAGCACGATCCCCTCGTGCACGCCCTTGGGCCAGCGCTCCAGGGCCGTGGGCCGCTCGCGCAGCGCCCGCAGGATCCCGTCGCCGACGGAGACGTAGTACTCCACCACCATCAGCTTGGTGACCTCGGCCGTCGTCGCGGTGGCCTCGTAGATCACCCGGTCGGGACTGGAGACGCGGACGGGGCGTCCGGCGGCGTCGACCTCGGTCGCGGGAGTTGCCATGCGCCGAGCGTAGTGGCGTCACCGGACCGTAAGGTCCGGTCTGGGCCCGGTCCGTAGGCTGGAGGCATGGGCTACCAGGTGGAGAAGACCGACGAGGAGTGGCGCGAGCAGCTCTCGCGCGACGAGTACGCCGTGCTGCGCAAGGCCGGCACGGAGCGCGCGTTCACCGGTGAGTACACCGACACCAAGACGGTCGGCGTCTACCGCTGCCGCGCCTGCCAGGCCGAGCTGTTCAAGTCCGAGACCAAGTTCGACTCGCACTGCGGCTGGCCGTCGTTCTACGCGCCGCTGGCCGAGGACCGGGTGGAGTACCTCGAGGACAGCTCCCACGGGATGAGGCGGGTCGAGGTCCGCTGCGCCACCTGCGGGTCCCACCTGGGGCACGTGTTCGACGACGGCTACGGCACGCCCACCGGGCAGCGCTACTGCATCAACAGCATCTCCATGACGCTGGAGCCGGCGGAGTAGCTACGGCAGGTCGGTGACCAGCTCGGTCGGGGTGCGGCGCCGACCGGTGTAGAACGGCACCTCCGCGCGCACGTGGCGCCGGGTCTCCGAGCCGCGCAGGTGACGCATCAGGTCCACGATCCGGTCGAGGTCGTCGGCCTCGAAGGCGAGCAGCCACTCGTAGTCGCCGAGGGCGAACGACGAGACGGTGTTCGCGCGCACGTCCGGGTAGTCCCGCGCCATCATGCCGTGCTCGGCGAGCAGCCGGCGGCGCTCGGACTCCTCGAGGAGGTACCACTCGTAGGACCGCACGAACGGGTACACGCACACGTAGGCCCGGGGCTGCTCGTCGGCGAGGAACGCCGGGACGTGGCTCTTGTTGAACTCCGCCGGGCGGTGCAGCGCCATCTGCGACCACACCGGCTCCAGGCGCGCGCCGAAGGTGGTGCGGCGGAACCGGTGGTAGGCGTCCTGGAGCTCGTCGGCCGTGCCGGCGTGCCACCACACCATCAGGTCGGCGTCGGCCCGCAGGCCGGCCACGTCGTAGAGCCCGCGGACGGTCACGTCGGCGGCCTCCAGCTCGGCGAACAGCTTCTCGACCTCCGCCGCCTCGCTCACCCGGTCGGCCTCGCCGAGCACGTCGCGGAGCTTGAACACCGACCACATCGTGTAGCGGATGGTCGCGTTCAGGTCCTTGGCGGCCTTCCCCTGGTTCGGGCGCTTGCTCTCGGTCATGGGTTCATCCTCCCAAGCCCGGCAAGGCGTCGAGGACCTGGGTCGCCGCGAGCTCGGCGGACGCGACGCAGGCCGGGATACCCAGTCCGTCGTACGCCGCGCCGCAGACCGCCAGCCCGGGGACGGCCGCCACCGACGAGCGGATGTTGCGCACCCGGTCGAGGTGCCCGACGGCGTACTGCGGCAGCGCACCGCCCCATCGCTGCACGTGGCTGTCGACCGGCCGGACGCTCAGCCCGATCGCGTCGGCGAGGTCGGCGAGCGCGAGGTCCACGACCTCCTCGTCGGTGCACTGCAGCACCGCCTCCTCCCGGTGCCGCCCGATCGAGCAGCGCATCACCAGCAGCCCGTCGCCGGCCTCGCGGACCCAGTCCCACTTGGCGAAGGAGTACGTCGCCGCCTTCACCGCCCGCTTGTCGACAGGCGGCACGAGGAACCCCGAGCCCTGCGTCTCGGGCAGGTCGCGCTCCCGGAAGGCCAGCGTCACGATCGCCATCGAGGCGTACTCGATGCGGGCCAGCTCCAGCGACGCGTCCGGCACCACGTCGGACAGCAGCCGGGCGGTGGCCCGCGCCGGGGTGGCCAGCACCACTGCGTCCGCGCGCACCACCTCCGCGTCGCGGGTGGAGCCGACGACGTGGTTCCAGCCGCCGTCGGCGGCGCGGGCCAGGTCGCGCACGGTGGCGCCGGTGCGTACGTCGAGCCCGGCGCTCGTCGCGACGGCCTGCGGCAGCCGGCCGATCCCGCCGACGAGGCCGGCGAACACGGGCACGTCGCTGGTGGCCCGCGTCGCGGCCGCGGCGGCACGCATCATCGACCGGTCCCGGTCCAGCAGCGCGACGACCTGCGGCACCGCGGCCCGGGCGGAGAGCTCGCGCGCGTGCCCGGCGTACACCCCGCCGAGCAGCGGCTCGACGAGCCGGTCGACCACCTCGCGGCCGAACCGCTCCTCGACCAGCCAGCCCACGCTGACGTCCTGGCCGTCCAGGTGGGTGGGCGGCAGCCCGCGCTCGAGGGCGACCCGGGCCAGGCCGGACTTCGAGATGACGCCGCTGTCCGCGAGAAGCCTGGTGTCCACCGGCACGCCCATCAGGGTGCGCGGCATCGGCCGCAGGCGCCCCCGCGACCAGAGGTTCGCCGTGGTGGTCGCGGGGTGCACGATCCGGTCGCCGAGCCCGGACCGGCGGGCGAGATCCACCGCCTCGGGCCGGCGGTACAGCATCGCCTCCGCGCCCACGTCGACGATCACGCCACCGACCTCGGCCAGGGCGAGCTTGCCGCCGACCGAGGCCGCGGTCTCCAGGACCACGACCTCCACCCCGGGCGCCGTACGACGGACCGCGGCTCCGGCCGCC
>DASTGV010000482.1:0-2571 GCA_035718765.1 Nocardioidaceae bacterium | reverse complement strand
AGCGACGCGTTCGCCGCCTTCGGCCGCTGGCTGTCCGACGAGCTCGCCCCGCGCGGCCGGGACAAGGACGCCGTCGGCCGGGAGAGGTACACCCTGGGGTCCCGCTACTTCCTCGGTGCCACGGTCGACCTCGAGGAGACCTACGCGTGGGGCTTCGAGGAGCTCAAGCGCATCGAGGACGAGATGGCGCGGGTGGCCGACAAGATCGTGCCCGGCGGCTCCCTCGACGAGGCGGTCGCCTCCCTCGAGGCCGACCCGTCGCGACGGATCGAGGGCAAGGAGGCCTTCCGCGAGTGGATGCAGGACCTCGCCACCCGCACCCTCGAGGACATGGCGGGGACGCACTTCGACATCCCCGAGCCGGTACGCCGGATCGAGTGCTGCATCGCGCCCACCACCGACGGCGGCATCTACTACACCGGCCCGAGCGAGGACTTCTCGCGCCCCGGCCGCATGTGGTGGGCCGTCCCGGCCGGTGTCGAGAGCTTCGCCACCTGGCGCGAGGTCACCACGGTCTTCCACGAGGGCGTCCCCGGCCACCACCTCCAGGTCGCGCAGACGGCCTACCGCAAGGAGGTCCTCAACCGGTGGCAGCGGCTGATGTGCTGGGTCTCGGGCCACGGCGAGGGCTGGGCGCTCTACGCCGAGCGGCTCATGGACGAGCTCGGCTACCTCGACGACCCCGCCGACAAGCTCGGCATGCTCGACGGGCAGGGCTTCCGTGCCGCCCGGGTCGTCGTCGACATCGGCATGCACCTCGAGCTGGAGATCCCCCGCGACAACCCGTTCGGGTTCCACCCCGGCGAGACCTGGACCCCGGACCTGGGCCTGGAGTTCATGCGCCAGCACTGCCGCATGGAGGACGCCTTCATCCAGTTCGAGGTGAACCGCTACCTCGGCTGGCCGGGGCAGGCTCCGTCGTACAAGGTGGGCGAGCGGATCTGGCTGCAGGCCCGCGAGGACGCCCGGACGCGGCTCGGCAGCGCCTTCGACCTCAGGGCCTTCCACCGCGCTGCGCTCGACCTCGGCTCGCTGGGCCTCGACCCGCTCCAGGCCGCGCTCGCCCGCATCTCGTGACCCGGCTGGTGCTCGCCAGCGCGTCGCCCGCGCGCCTGGCCACGCTGCGCTCGGCGGGCCTCGACCCGGAGGTCCTCGTCTCCGGCGTCGACGAGTCGCAGGTGCGCAGCACCGACCCGGCGGCTCTGGCCGGCGAGCTCGCCCGCCTCAAGGCGCGGGCGGTGGCCCCGAAGGTCCCGGACGCGGTGGTCGTCGGCTGCGACTCCGTGCTCGGGCTGGACGGCGCGGTGCACGGCAAGCCCGCCGACCCGGCCGAGGCCGTCGCCCGCTGGCGCGCGATGCGCGGCCGCTCCGGCGTCCTGCACACCGGCCACTGCGTGATCGCGCCCGGCGGGCGGGAGGTGCTCCGGGCCGCCGCCACGACGGTCCATTTCGCCGACCTGACGGACCACGAGATCGAGGCGTACGTCGCGACCGGGGAGCCGTTGCAGGTCGCCGGCGCGTTCACCGTCGACGGGCTGGGCGGGGCGTTCGTGCGGGGCATCGAGGGCGACCACCACAACGTCGTCGGCATCAGCCTCCCGCTGCTGCGGGAGATGTTCGCCGAGGTGGACGTGGCCTGGGTGGGTCTGTGGTCTGGACCATACTGACCTAGGATGCCGGTCATGCCCGAAGCGCGCCGCCCGTATCCACGCGTGCTCGCGGTGGTGCCCGCCTTCAACGAGGAGGAGTCGGTCGGCCGGACCATCGAGGAGCTGACCAGCGTCAACCCCGACGTCGACGTCCTCGTCGTCGACGACGGCTCGGGGGACCACACCGCGCGGGTCGCCCGTCGTGCCGGCGCCATCGTCTGCCAGCTGCCCTACAACCTCGGCGTGGGCGGCGCCATGCGCGCCGGCTACCGCTACGCGCTGCGCCACGGCTACGACATCGCCGTGCAGGTGGACGCGGACGGCCAGCACGATCCGACGTACCTCAAGGCGCTGATCGACGAGCTCGACACCGCCGACATCGTCGTCGGCGCCCGTTTCGCCGGCGAGGGCGACTACCGCGCCCGCGGCCCGCGCCGCTGGGCGATGCGGCTGCTCGCCTACACGCTGACACGGCTGGCGCACCACCCGCTCACCGACGTGACGAGCGGCTTCCGGGCCGCCAACCGTCGCGCGATCGGGATCTTCGCCGACCACTACCCAGCCGAGTACCTCGGTGACACAGTGGAGTCGCTGGTGATCGCGATCCGGTCCGGCTGCACCGTGCGGCAGGTGCCGGTGTCCATGCGGATCCGGGCCGGGGGCCGAGCCAGCCAGACGCCGGGGCGCGCCGCGATCTACCTGCTCCGGGCCGTCGTCGCGCTGGGTCTCGCGCTCGTGCGTCGGTGGCCCAGCACTCTCGAGAACCTCAGTGAGGAGGACCTGTGAGAGCCAACTACGTCCTCGGGCTCATCGGGTCGCTGATCACGCTCACGTTGCTGTTCGAGCTGATGCGACGGCGCCGGCTGCGCGAGAAGTACGCCGTCTTCTGGGTCGTGGTGGCGCTGGTGACCCTCGTGATCGC
>DASTGV010000481.1:0-6129 GCA_035718765.1 Nocardioidaceae bacterium | reverse complement strand
CTCCTCCTACGTCGGGGAGAACAAGGAGTTCGCCCGGCAGTACCTCCACGGCGAGCTCGAGGTGGAGCTCACGCCCCAGGGCACGCTGGCCGAGCGGATGCGGGCCGGCGGCTCCGGCATCCCTGCCTTCTTCACCGCGACCGGTGTCGGCACCCAGGTGGCCGAGGGCGGGCTGCCGTGGAAGTACGACGAGGCGGGCAACGTCGTGGTCGCCTCGCCGCCCAAGGAGACCAGGGACTTCACCATCGGTGGGGAGACCCGCGAGTACGTCCTCGAGCAGTCGATCGTCGCCGACTTCGGGCTGGTGCGCGCCTGGAAGGGGGACCGGCACGGCAACCTGGTCTTCCGTCAGTCCGCCCGCAACTTCAACCCGCTCGCCGCGATGTGCGGCCGGGTCACCATCGCGGAGGTCGAGCACCTCGTCGAGCCCGGTGAGATCGACGCGGACGACGTACACACACCTGGGGTCTTCGTGCAGCGGGTGGTCCCGCTGACTCCGGAGCAGGTGGCCGACAAGCGGATCGAGAAGCGGACCGTGCGTCCCCGGACCGAGGAGGTCTCGTCATGAGCTGGACGCGCGAGGAGATGGCGGCCCGGGCGGCCTCGGAGCTGAAGGACGGCTCGTACGTCAACCTCGGGATCGGGTTGCCGACCCTGGTGCCGAACTACGTCGAGGACGACGTGGAGCTGGTGCTGCAGTCGGAGAACGGCATCCTCGGGGTCGGCGCCTACCCGCTCGAGGGCGAGGAGGACGCGGACCTGATCAACGCCGGCAAGGAGACGGTGACCCTGCGCAAGGGCGCGTCGTTCTTCGACTCGGCGACGTCGTTCGGGATGATCCGCGGCGGCAAGATCGACGCGGCGATCCTCGGTGCGATGCAGGTCTCCGAGAACGGTGACATCGCGAACTGGATGATCCCCGGGAAGATGGTCAAGGGCATGGGCGGCGCGATGGACCTGGTCCACGGCGCCAAGCGGGTGATCGTGCTGATGGAGCACGTCGCCAAGGACGGCTCCTACAAGATCGTGAACGAGTGCTCGCTGCCCTACACCGGCCGCGGCGTCGTGCAGCGGATCATCACCGACCTCGCCGTCATCGACATCGACCCCCGTGACCCGGTCACCGGTGAGGGCGGCGGCCTGCGCCTCGTCGAGCTCGCCCCCGATGTCACCGAGGACGAGGTGCGGAAGAAGACCGAGCCGGCCCTGCGCTGACCCGTCACCTGGTAGGCACCTTCACCGGCGTGTCGCACAGGAGGGGACGGGTCACGCCGCGGTCCGTGCCCGGTGCCGTGCCTCGGCATGGGCCCGGCGCAGCAGGTCGACGGCCCGGTCGGGGTGCGCGAACACCTCGTGCCGGGTGAGCACCACGACGACCCAGCCGTGCGCCCGCAGCCACGCGCGCCGCTGCTCGTCGTGGGCCCGGTCGGCCGGCGACGTGTGGTGGTCGCGTCCGTCGTACTCCGCGAGCAGGCGTACGACGGGCAGCCCCAGGTCCCCGCGATAGCGCTCGAGCCCCAGCTCGTCGCGGATCGGCAGCTGCAGGACCGGGGCCGGGAGGCCGGCGTCGTACCAGCGCAGCCGCAGCCCCGACTCGCCGGGAGACTCGGCCCGGGGATCGACGAGCGGAGCGAGCGAGCGGAGCTGCACGACGCCGCGGTACCCCCTGAACCGCGGCAGCTCCCGCAGCAGGTCGTCGGTGTCGAACCCGCCGGCGCGCATCAGCGAGTCGAGGCAGCCCATCGCGCGGTCGCGCGGGGTGAGCCGGCCGAGGTCGAGCGCGGTGCGCAGCGGCGTCGTCGTGAGCACGCCGTGCACGGTGGTCAGGTCGCGGGCGACGAGGGTGCGTTCGCCGCCGTGGGTCTCGCGGCGCCGGACCCGGGTGTGGCCGGGGAGCTGGAACACCTTGACCGGCGGCAGGTGCAGGTGGCCGCCCGGCGGCAGGACGTCGGCGCCGTGCAGCCAGCCCGCCGTCTCGTCGGTGACCACGGCGGTCTCCGGCACGACGAGGGACAGCGCGATCGAGCGGCTCAGCAGGTCGTCGCGCACGGCCGCGTCGACGTACACGCCACGCAGCACGTGCCGGAGCTGGCCCTCGCGGACCAGCCGCCGCAGCACGTCGGGACCCACGCCGGACGCGCGGGCCTCCGCGGTGGTGAACGGGCGGTGGGTCGGGAGCCGTGAGTCGGCGAGCAGCGGCAGCAGGTCCATGGCAGCCAGCATCGGCGCGGGTGCGGAGCCGTGGCTGGTTGTCCACAGGGGTCGTCCGGCCGACCCGTCACTTCCTGTGCGACACGCCGGTGAGTCTGCCTTCCAGGTGACGGGTCGGCGCTACAGGTCCGGGTGCTTGGTGGCCAGCCGGTAGAACCCGGAGTGGAAGACCAGCGGCTCCCCGCCGGGGGCGTCGTAGGACTCCACCTCGCCGAGGAACAGCACGTGGTCCCCGGCGTCGACGCGCTGGGTCCGGCGGCACACGAAGGACGCGACCGTGCCCTCGAGCAGCGGCAGCGGGCCGGGGCGCAGCCGGACACCCTCGAACTTCTCGGCGCCGGGGGTGGAGAACTGGCGGGACAGGTGGTGCTGGTCGGAGGCGAGCACGTTGACCGCGAAGTGCGTGGCCGCCTCGAAGGCGTCCAGCGAGGCCGACGAGCGGGCGGCCGCCCAGGCGACGAGCGGCGGGTTCAAGGAGACCGAGGTGAACGAGTTCGCGGTCATCGCGAACGGTTCGCCGCTGTCGTCGACGGTGGTCACCACCGTGACCCCGGTGGCGTACTGGCCGAGCGCCCGCCGCAGGTCGCGGGCGTCGAACCGGGAGGGCTCGGTCTGGGCGGCGAGGAAGGCGGCCGCGGCGTCGGGGTCGTACCACCACGGGCTGAACAGCCGTGCGTCGTCGAAGCCGGCGGCGACCGTCTCCGCGACGGTGGCGTGCTCGGCGGCCGCGTCGATGACCGCGCGCTGGTGCGGGGCCGCGGGCTGCAGCCAGGAGTTCGTCCACTGGGTCGCCCAGTGCGCCCAGCCGCGCCAGAAGTTGTCGAAGGTGCGCTGCATCCAGCCGGCGTCGAAGGCGCCCTCGTGCGCGTTGATCGCCTCCAGGTAGAAGGACGCGGACTTGGTGGCGTTGTTCGAGCCCTGGCTGGTCAGCGGGTCGTTGAGCACCACCACGTCGGCCATCCCCAGCACCGGGGCGCCGTTCGGCAGAAGACCGACGGGACGGCGTACGACGGGGGTGATCCGCCCGTGCAGGACGGACCGGTCGTCGACCAGCTCGGCGTCGCGGAGCCGTTCGTGCTCCGCGGGGAAGTGCGCGGCGAGCAGGTCCCGGAGCCGGTCCAGGTGCTCGGCCGGGGTGGTCACGTCGTCCCAGGCGTCCAGGGGCCCGCCGGGCACGCCCTCGACCACGACGATGTCGCACGGTCCGTC
Source organism: Nocardioidaceae bacterium (assembly GCA_035718765.1). Classification (GTDB taxonomy): domain Bacteria; phylum Actinomycetota; class Actinomycetes; order Propionibacteriales; family Nocardioidaceae; genus Nocardioides_B. The sequence continues at coordinate 2,709 of DASTGV010000481.1, read as the reverse complement.
GACGGTGAGGGCCGGGCAGGTGAAGCACTCGCCGACGCCCTCGACGCAGTGGTACCGGAGGTCGGACGAGGGGATGGTGCCCCGGACGTAGGTGAGCGCGGCGACCCGCTGCGGCGAGGTGTACGGCGACCGGGCCGGGTCGACCTCGAACAGCGAGGTGAGCCCGCCGCGTCCGGTGGAGACCACCACGAGGTCGTGGTCGCGGGCCAGGTCCTCGAGGTCCTCGACCGCCGCGGACCGGATCACCACCTTGCCGCCGAGTCGCTCGACCTCCTGCATGAGCAGCGGCAGGCGCAGCCGCTGGTCGAGCGAGCGGGCCGCGGTGCCGAGCCGGGTGTCGAAGGCGGCGGTCGACCCGTCGAGCCGCACCGTGTCGTAGGTCAGCCGCTCGATCGGGGGCGCCGGAGGCAGCAGGTCGGCGATGCCGAGGGCGTGCTCGGCGTCCAGGGCCGACTCGAAGGTGATCTGGCTCGACATCACCGACCCGGAGCCGATCTCCTCGGCCGTCCGGTCCGACACCAGCGTCACGTCGTGACCCTCGCGGGCCAGGCCGAGCGCGAGCGCCGTACCGGCGGGGCCGGCGCCGACCACGGCGATCCGGCGGGGGGACGTCATGCGGTCAAGCGTCTCACCCGCCGCGTGTGGCCCGCCGACCCGTCACTTCCTGCGGGACACGCCGGTGAGACCGCCATCCAGGTGACGGGTCAGCGGATGGCGGCCCGGACGGCCGGCCAGGCGGCGGAGGCCGGGTCGATCACGTCGAAGTGGTCGGCGCCCGGCAGCTCGCGCAGGTCCAGCCAGCCGAACCGGGTCGCGAGACCCCGGCTGCTCTCGACCGGCACCACGTCGTCGCGGTCGCCGTGCACCACGACCACCTCGCACACCGGGCGGGCCCGCATCCGGGTCCCCGGGTCGGCGGCGTCGTACGCCGCGGGCACCTCGTCGGGAGGGCCGCCGAGGAAGTCGACGGCGGCGCCGGAACCCATCCCGGTCCCGGCCGCGAAGCGCAGGTCGCCCACCGGGGCGAGCGCCACCACCCGGTCGACCGGGTGCCGCTCGTTGGCCAGCCAGAGCACCAGGTGACCGCCCGCCGAGTGGCCGACGTAGGTCGTGGTGGTGGTGCGCACGCCGAGGCCGTCCAGCAGACCCGGCAGCGCCGTCATAGCGGCGTCGAGGTCGGCGAACGTGCGCGACCAGGCGCCCGGGCCGCGGCGGTACTCCACCGAGGCGACCGCGACCCCGTCGGCGGCGAGCGCGTTGGCGAGCGGCCGGGCGTGGGTGCGGTCGAACGCCTCGCGCCAGAACCCGCCGTGCACGTAGACCACCAGCGGGACCGGTGCGGACACGTCCGCCGGCAGGTGTACGTCGACCAGGCCGTCGCCGTGCGCGGCGTACCGGAGGACCGCGTCCGGCGGGTCCGAGGCCCGGGTCATCACGTCGTCGGGAGGCACGCGGGACACGGTAATGGGCGGCGCTAGAGTCGCGGGCATGACGAAATGGGAATACCTGACCGCCCCGGTGCTGGTGCACGCGACCAAGCAGATCCTCGACAACTTCGGTCAGGACGGCTGGGAGCTCGTCCAGGTCGTGCCGGGCCCCACCGGCAACGAGAACGTCGTCGCCTACTTCAAGCGGCCCCTCGCATGAGCACCCCCGAGGAGCGGCTCTCCGAGCTCGGCCTCGCGGTCCCCGAGGTCGCCAAGCCGGTCGCGGCCTACGTCCCCGCGGTCCGCAGCGGCCACCACGTGTTCACCTCGGGCCAGCTGCCGATGCGCGAGGGCCAGCTGATCACCACCGGGAAGGTCGGCGGCGAGGTCACCGCCGAGGAGGCCGTGGAGTGCGCCCGCCAGTGCGCCCTCAACGCGATCGCGGCGGTGCGCGCGGAGGTCGGCGAGCTGTCGAACGTCAAGCGGATCGTCAAGGTCGTCGCGTTCGTCGCCTCGACCCCGGACTTCACCGGGCAGCCCGGCGTCGCCAACGGCGCCTCCGAGCTCTTCGGCCAGGTCTTCGGCGAGGCCGGGCAGCACGCCCGCAGCGCCGTCGGCGTGCCCGTGCTCCCCCTCGACGCACCCGTCGAGGTCGAGCTGGTCGTCGAGGTCTAAGCGTTGGACCCGACCCGCCGGCTGCCGGACGACCTCGTCGAGCACGCGCGCGCCTTCACCGACGGCACCCGCGAGCCCGTCGAGGTCCGGCACGCCTCGACGGTGGTGCTGCTGCGCGAGGGGGACGGCGCGCCGGGCGGGCTGGAGGTGTACCTGCTGCGCCGGCACGTCGACATGGCGTTCGCCGCGGGCATGTGCGTCTTCCCCGGCGGCGGCGTGGACAAGCGCGACTTCGACGCCGACATCGGTTGGGTCGGCCCCAGCGCCGCGGAGTGGGCGAACCTGCTCGGCTGCGACGAGGCGTTCGCCCGGGCGCTGGTGTGCGCCGCGGTGCGGGAGACCTTCGAGGAGTCCGGCGTGCTGCTGGCCGGTCCGAGCGAGCACGCGCTGGTGGAGGACACCACCGGTCCGGACTGGGAGCGGGATCGGCGGGCGCTGGAGACCCGCGAGCTGTCGTTCAGCGAGTTCCTGTCCCGGCGCGGGCTGGTGCTGCGCACCGACCTGCTCCGGCTGTGGGGGTCGTGGGTGACGCCGGTGTTCGAGCCGCGCCGGTTCGACGCCCGGTTCTTCGTCGCACAGATGCCCACCGGCCAGGTCACCCGCGACG
>DASTGV010000480.1:0-2469 GCA_035718765.1 Nocardioidaceae bacterium | reverse complement strand
GGGCTCGTGGCCGGGATCCGGCACCTCGGCGAGCGGCGCTCCGCGGCGTACGGCCTGACCGCGATCGGCGCGCACCGGTTCTTCTACGGCATCTCGACGGTCGCGCTGATCCTGCTGTACCGCAACTACTTCCACGACGCCAACGAGGTCGACGCGGCGTTCAACGAGCTGTCCGTCGCGGTGCTGGTCAGCGGCATCGGCTTCGTGACCGCGGCCGTCCTCACGCCCGTGGTGACCGACAGGATCCGGCAGCGCACCTGGGTGCTCGTCCTGCTCGTCGTCGCGGCGGTGGTGCAGCTGTTCCCGGGTGCCCTCTACACCGAGCCGGCTCTCCTGGTCACGGCGTACTTCCTCGGCCTGGCCTCCCAGGGCATCAAGATCGTGGTGGACACGCTGGTGCAGACCCACGTCGAGGACGTGTTCCGCGGCCGGGTGTTCTCGCTGTACGACGTGATCTTCAACGTCGCGTTCGTCGCGGCCGCCGTCGTCGGCTCGCTGGTGCTGCCGGTGGACGGCAAGTCCTACGCGGTGCTGGTCGCCCTGGCGGCCGGCTACCTGCTCACCGCCGGGTGGTACGCGCGGGTGACCCGCTGAGCGTCGCCTCCGGGCGCGGGCGGTCCGTGCCCGAGCGACCCGTCAATTCCTGTGCGACACGCCGGTGAGACTGCCGACCAGGTGACGGGTCAGCGGGAGTGCCACCAGGACAGCAGCGCCTCCCGGGCGTCCTCCTCGGGCAGCGGCCCCCGGTCCATGCGCAGCTCGAGCAGGAACTGGTACGCCGCGCCCACGTCCCGGCCCGGACCGATGCCGAGGATCTCCATGATCTGGTGGCCGGAGAGGTCGGGGCGCATCGCGGCGAGCTCCTCCTCCTCCGCGAGCCGGTCGATGCGGGCCTCGAGGTCGTCGTAGGTGCGGCGCAGCCGCTCGGCCTTGCGCCTGTTGCGGGTCGTGCAGTCGGCCCGGGTCAGCACGTGCAGGCGCTCGAGCTGGTCGCCGGCGTCGCGGACGTAGCGGCGCACCGCGGAGTCGGTCCACTCCCCCGAGCCGTAGCCGTGGAAGCGCAGGTGCAGCTCGACCAGCTTCGCCACCGCGTCCACGACGTCGTTGGAGAAGCGCAGGGCCCGCAGCCGCTTGCGGGTGAGCTTGGCGCCGACCACGTCGTGGTGGTGGAAGGTCACCGTCCCGTCGTCCTGGAAGCGGCGGGTGCGCGGCTTGCCGACGTCGTGCATCAGCGCGGCCAGCCGGGACACCAGGTCGGGCCCGCCGAGCCGGTCCTCCAGGTCGATGCTCTGCTCGAGGACGGTCAGCGTGTGCTCGTAGACGTCCTTGTGCCGGTGGTGCTCGTCGCGCTCGAGCGCCAGCGCCGGCAGCTCCGGCAGCACCCGCTCGGCCAGACCGGTCCCGACCAGCAGGGTCAGCCCGCGCCGCGGGTGCGCGGACATCAGCAGCTTGACCAGCTCGTCGCGGACCCGTTCCGCCGAGACGATCTCGATCCGGTCGGCCATGTCGGTCATCGCGGCGACCACCGCCGGGTCCACGTCGAAGTCGAGCTGGGCGGCGAACCGGGCGGCGCGCAGCATCCGCAGCGGGTCGTCGGAGAAGGAGTCCGCCGGCGTGCCCGGGGTCCGGAGCACCCCGCGGGCGAGGTCGGTCCGGCCGCCGTACGGGTCGACCAGGGCCCGGCCCGGCAGCGTCATCGCCATCGCGTTCACGGTGAAGTCGCGGCGGTGCAGGTCGCCCTCGAGCGAGTCGCCGTACACCACCTCCGGCTTGCGGGAGGTCGCGTCGTAGGCGTCGGAGCGGTACGTCGTGACCTCGACCGTCCAGTCGCCCTTCCGGCACCCGATCGTCCCGAAGGAGCGCCCCATGTCCCAGATGGCGTCCGCCCAGCCGGACAGCAGCTTCTCGGTGGTCTCGGGCCGCGCCGAGGTGGTGAAGTCGAGGTCGTTGTGCAGCCGGCCGAGCATCGCGTCACGGACCGGGCCGCCGACCAGCGCGATCTGCTCACCGGCCGCGGTGAACCGCTCCCCGAGCTCGTCGACGAGCTCACGCATCCCGGTGGGCTCTGCGGGCACGCCGAGGGAGGGCGCGGGCTGGTCGGACACGGGAGGCAACTCTATGCCAGGGCCCGCGGAAGTTAGCCTTGCCCGGTGACCCGCCCCACCCTTCGACGCGTGCTCGCGTGCCTGCTCGCGGGGGTCGGGGCGGTGGCGACCACGGCGCTGACCCCCCCGCCGGCGGCCGCGGCCGAGGGCACGGCCACGCCGTTGAAGGTCAGCGTGGAGACCCTGACGCCTGCGGTGGTGCCGGCGAAGGGCCGGGTCACCGTGACCGGACGGGTCACCAACCGCTCGAACGAGACGTGGACCGACCTCAAGGCGTACATGTTCACCTCGAGCACCCCGATCACCGACCAGACCGGTCTCGCCGAGGCCGCCGCGACCGACGAGACCACCTCGGTCGGCAGCC